>NZ_JBMVFV010000040.1:0-53437 GCF_049538395.1 Micromonospora sp. AB353
CGGCGGACGCGGGCCGGCCGGGAGCGCGGCACGGCCCACACCGGCCGGATCCGCATCGACAGCTCCCCGGACGCGGGCGGCCCGACGCCGCCCCCGACCGGTCAACGAACGCCGGGCCGGTCACGACGCGCGGTCAGCTCGGGGTGGCGAAGACCTGCGTCCAGTACGGCCCGTTGCTGCGCGCCACACCCACCCCGATCTGGGTGTACGAGCAGTTGAGGATGTTCTTCCGGTGGCCCTCGGAGTTCATCCAGCCCTCCATGACCGCCGCCGGGGTCTGGTAGTTCCAGGCCACGTTCTCGCCCACCATGCGGTAGCTGTAGCCGGCGGCCTTGACCCGGTCCCAGGGCTGACTGCCGTCGCTGCCCGTGTGGTCCATCTTCCGGTGGTCGGCCTGGTCCTGGCTGTGCCGCTGGGCGGCCAGGTTCAGCTTGGCGTTGACGGTGAGCGCCTTGCAGCCGGCCTTCGCCCGCTCCTGGTTGACGATCGTGACGACCTTCTGCAGCTCGGCGCTGAGCCCGCTCGTGGCGGTGGCCTTCGTGCTCGTGGAGCCGCCGCTCGACCCGCCACCGCTCGACCCACCGCCCGGGGCACTGCTGCGCTCCTGCTGCCGCGACGGGGCGGTGCTGCGGCTCGGCTTCGGGGTGGCCTTCTTCGTCGGGCTCGGCGCGGCGGTGGTCGGTACGGCGGACGGGCTCGCCGACTCGGGCGCGAGCGCGTCGTCGGGTCCGTCCTCGGTCCCGTCGGGCGCCTGCGGCGCGGCGGCCACCGGCGCGTCGGCGGAGGTGCGCTTCGTGCCCTGGTCGCCGCGGGGCAGCAGGACGGCGCCCACGCCGAGGCTCACCACGAGCGTGGCCGCGGCGGCGGCCCCGCCGATCACGAGCGGCCGGGACAGGCGCCGCTTCGGGCGCCGCCGGTCGTCGGCCGGGGTGTCGGTCGCCGGCTGCCAGGTCGCGGTGGGCTGGTCCCAGCCACCGGCCGGCTGCTCCTGCCCCTGCCACGCGGCGGGCTGCTCCCGGCCCTGCCACGCGGGCTCCTGGCCCTGCCACGCGGCGGTGTGCTGCTCCTCGCCGTTCCACCGGTCACGGGGTGCCGGGGGCGCGTTCTCCGGGCCGTAGCCCGCGGGGGCCGGGCCGGCGGGCGGCCGCTGCGCGGCGTCCCCGAACAGGTACGACGACCGCGGCTCGGGCCGGTCGCTGAGCCACGCCGGACCCTCGTCGGTCGGCGGCTCGGGACGCCGGCGGGCGCCCTCCGGTTCGATCGGGTCGTTCCAGCGGTACACGCCTGTCCCCTCCACGGGTCGGTTGCGGGCCCGGGTGACGCTACGGGCGCGCTCCAAGCTGCGGCAACGTGGCTAAGAAAGAGTTAAGGCGAAGCCGGAGCCGAGGATGAGTCGTTCACACATTTCCGGCGTACAGTAAAGGTGTCCGGACAGAGCGTGTCCGCGCCTTGTGGCAGCCCCCCGGCGAGTGGACCGGCCGACGTGGAGATGATCTACGGCCTTGGTCAACTTGACGAAGGAGGGGGTTTCGGCTCAATATGTAGGTGTCGCCAGTCGCGCCCAGCCATGCCCCGATGCAGTGGGAATGGCAGCCGCGAACATCATGGGCGCGCGTTGGCCGGCCTTTCCGGCAGCGCACATCAAGGAGTCAGCATGGCGAAGGCCCTCTACGGCCACGTAAGTGCAGCGCCCGACCGGCGTCTGCTCGACGAGGTCACCCGACTGCGTGCCAGGGTTCAGGCACTGGAGTTCGAGATCACGCGTCTGCGCGCCGACAACGATCGGCTTGCGGCGGCAGCGGCGGAGGCCGATGACCTCCTCCGTCTGGCCGAGCCCGCACTGACCTGATCTCCAGTTGTCGGAAAACTGAATCGCACCACACCGAAAAGCGCGCCGACACTCAAGTGCCGGCGCGCAGCCATGTGTGGACCCCTTTTCGTCGCCGCCGTCGCAATAATCGATCTTGCGGAAGCGTCCGGAATTGCGCCCGGTAATTGTGATCATGCATTTCCGTTCCGTCCGCGACGGCCGGGCGGAAAGCGGGCAGCCGGCCCGGCGGGTGGGTCGCGTGGCGGCGGCGCCCCGGTCCCGGGTTAGTCTGCGGGTTCACCAGGTCCGCGCAGCCGGCGACGGTACGGCGGCCACCGGACGAGGATCGAGAAGGTGCATCTCAAGAGCCTGACGGTGAAGGGCTTCAAATCCTTCGCCTCCGCCACGACGTTGAAGCTGGAGCCCGGGATCACCTGCGTGGTGGGCCCGAACGGCTCCGGCAAGTCCAACGTCGTCGACGCCATCGCCTGGGTGCTCGGCGAGCAGGGCGCCAAGGCGCTGCGCGGCGGCAAGATGGAGGACGTCATCTTCGCCGGCACCGCCGGGCGGGCGCCGCTGGGCCGGGCCGAGGTCACCCTCACCATCGACAACACCGACGGCGCGCTGCCGATCGAGTACACCGAGGTCTCCATCACCCGCCGGATGTTCCGCTCCGGCGAGAGCGAGTACGAGATCAACGGCGACTCCTGCCGCCTGCTCGACATCCAGGAGCTGCTGTCCGACTCGGGCATCGGCCGCGAGATGCACATCATCGTCGGGCAGGGCCGGCTCGACGGCATGCTGCAC
The DNA here is from genome assembly GCF_049538395.1 of Micromonospora sp. AB353. Taxonomy (NCBI): domain Bacteria; kingdom Bacillati; phylum Actinomycetota; class Actinomycetes; order Micromonosporales; family Micromonosporaceae; genus Micromonospora; species Micromonospora sp. AB353. The sequence continues at coordinate 2,618 of NZ_JBMVFV010000040.1, forward strand.
GCCAAGCCGGAGGACCGGCGCGCGTTCATCGAGGAGGCGGCGGGCGTCCTCAAGCACCGCAAGCGCAAGGAGAAGGCGCTGCGGAAGCTCGACGCGATGCAGACCAACCTCAACCGTCTCACCGACCTCACCGCCGAGCTGCGCCGCCAGCTCAAGCCGCTGGGCCGGCAGGCCGAGGTGGCCCGCCGCGCCGCCGGCATCCAGGCCAACCTGCGCGACGCCCGGCTGCGGCTGCTCGCCGACGACCTGCACACGCTGCGGACCACACTGGACAAGGAGATCGCCGACGAGACCGCGCTGCGCGAGCGGCGCGAGCTGATCGAGGCCGAGCACGGCGAGGTGCAGGGCCGTCTCGGCGAGTTGGAGGCGGCACTGGCCGAGGACGCGCCGCTGCTCGCGGCGGCGCAGGACACCTGGTACCGCCTCTCCGCGCTCCAGGAGCGGTTCCGCTCGATCGAGCAGCTGGCCCGGGAGCGGCTGCGTCACCTCAGCGCCGCCGGCGACGACGAGCGCCCCGGCCGCGACCCGGAGCAACTGGAGGCGGAGTCGCGGCGGGTCCGCGAGCAGGAGGAGGAGCTGCGCGCCGCGCTCACCGAGGACCAGATCCGGCTGGCCGAGGCGGTCGAGCACCGCCAGGAGCTGGAACGCCAGCTCGCCGCCGCCGAACGGGAACTCGTCGCCGCGGCGAAGGCGATCGCCGACCGGCGGGAAGGGCTGGCCCGGCTGACCGGCCAGGTCAACTCCGCCCGGGCGCGGACCACGAGCGCCGGCGAGGAGATCGAACGGCTCGCCGCCGCGCACACCGACGCGATGGGCCGGGCCGAGAAGGCGCAGGCCGACCTGGACGCGGTAGCCGAACAGTCGACCGAGGCGGACCGGGACAACGCCGACCTGGACGCGCGGCACGACGAGGCGGTGGCCGTCCACGAGCGGGCCCAGGCGGCGGTGCGCAGCCTGGCAGACGGTGAGCGCGCCGCCGAGAAGGACGCCGCCACCTGGAAGGCCCGGGAGGAGGCGCTCGCCATGGGCCTGCGCCGCAAGGACGGCGCCGGGGAACTGCTGGCCCGCGCCGACCAGGTGCCCGGCCTGCTCGGCAGCCTCGCCGGGCTGCTCACCGTCGCGCCCGGTGACGAGGCGGCGCTCGCCGCCGCGCTGGGCGGCCTGGCCGACGCGGTGGCGGTCAGCGGCGTGGACGAAGCCGTCGAGGCGATGCGGCTGCTCAAGATCTCCGACGCCGGCCGGGCCGGGCTGCTCGTCGGCAGCCCCGCCGGACCGGGCATGGACGGTCCCGCCGACGCGCTGCGCCCGAAGCTGCCCGAGGGCGCCCGCTGGGCCCCCGACCTGGTGGAGTGCTCGCCCGCGATCCGCCCGGCCGTGCACCGCGCGTTGCGCGATGTGGCGCTCGTCGACGATCTCGCCGCGGCGTCCGCGCTCGTCGCCGCGAACCCGGAGCTGCGCGCGGTCACGCCCGACGGCGACGTGGTCGGTGCGTACGCGGCGGCGGGCGGGTCGGCCAAGGCGCCCAGCTTCATCGAGGTGCAGGCCGCCGTCGAGGAGGCGCGGGCCAACCGGGCCACCGCCGAACGGACCGCCGCCGAGCTGCGCGAACAGCTCGCCGAGGCGCGCGCCGAGGTGGCCGCCGCCAAGGAGGCCGTGCAGCACGCCGCGGCTGCGAAGCGGGAGGCGGAGAGCCACCGCAACGCCGCCGCGCGCCGCCTCGCCGAACTGGGCGCCGCCGCCCGATCCGCCAAGGCGGAGACCGACCGGCTCGGCGAGTCCCGGGCACGCGCCGAGGCGGCCCGGGAGCGGGATCTCGCCGCGCTAGCCGAGCTGGAGGAACGGCTGCGGCTGGCCGAGGCCACCCCGATCGACGCCGAACCGTCCACCGAGGAACGCGACCAGCTCGCCGCCATGGTGCCGCAGGCGCGGCAGAACGAGATGGAGGTCCGGCTCGCGGTGCGTACCGCCGAGGAGCGGGTGGCCTCGATCGCCGGGCGGGCCGACTCGCTGGCCCGGCAGGCCACCGCCGAACGGGCGGCGCGGGAGCGCGCCGCGGCCCGGCGCGCGGCCCGCACGCGCGGCGCCCAGATCGCCCGGGCCGTGGTCGGCGGCGCCCGCGAGGCGCTCACCCGGCTCACCGTCTCCATCGCCCGGGCCGAGGCGCACCGCGACGCCGTCGCCCGCGAACGCGCCGCGCGCGAGGCCGAGCTGTCCGAGGTACGCGGCGCGGCCAAGCGCCTCGCCGCCGAGCTGGAGCGGCTGACCAGCCAGGTGCACCGCGACGAGGTGGCCCGTGCCGAGCAGCGGATGCGCATCGAGCAGCTGGAGGCGAAGGCCGCCGAGGACTTCGGGCTGGACGTGGCCACGCTCGTCGCCGAGTACGGCCCGGACCGGCTGGTCCCGCCCACCGACGCGGACGTGGCGCTCGCCGAGAAGGAGGGCCGTCCGGTGCCCGAGCCGGTCCGCTACGAGCGGCCGGTGCAGGAGAAACGGGCCGCCAAGGCGGAGCGGGAACTGGCCCTGCTGGGCAAGGTGAACCCGCTCGCGCTCGAGGAGTTCGCCGCACTGGAGGAGCGTTACAAGTTCCTCTCCGAGCAGCTGGAGGACCTCAAGGCCACCCGGCGTGACCTGCTCACCGTGGTCAAGGACGTGGACGACCGGATCCTTGAGGTCTTCGCGAGCGCGTTCGAGGACACCGCCCGGGAGTTCGAGCAGGTCTTCACCGTGCTGTTCCCCGGCGGCGAGGGCCGGCTCGTGCTCACCGACCCGGAGGACCTGCTGACCACCGGCGTCGAGGTCGAGGCCCGCCCGCCGGGCAAGAAGATCAAGCGGCTCTCGCTGCTCTCCGGCGGGGAGCGGTCGCTCACGGCGGTGGCGATGCTCGTGGCGATCTTCCGCGCCCGGCCCAGCCCGTTCTACATCATGGACGAGGTGGAGGCGGCGCTCGACGACGTGAACCTGGGCCGCCTGATCACGCTGCTGGCCCAGTTGCGGGAGAAGAGCCAGCTCATCGTGATCACGCACCAGAAGCGGACCATGGAGATCGCCGACGCGCTCTACGGTGTGACGATGCGCGCCGGTGTGACCCAGGTGATCAGCCAGCGGCTCAACCGGGCCGACGACGAGGAACAGGTGACGAGCGAGTGAGTCGGGAACGCGCCACGGCGCTCCTGGTGGACTTCGACGGCGTACTGCGCCGCTGGGATCCGGCGGTGGCCGCCGGCGTCGAGCGGGAGTACGGGCTGACCGAGGGCGTCCTCGGTGAGATCGCGATGTCCTGGGGACTGCTCCAGCCGGTGCTCACCGGCCAGGTCAGCCACGCCCAGTGGATGGTGAGCGTGGCCGACGCGCTGACCCCCGCCGTCGGTGCGGACCGGGCCCGTGCGGCGGTCCAGGAGTGGCAGAGCTACCGCGGTGAGGTCGACCCGGAGGTGCTGACGTTCCTCCGCGAGGTGCGGGCCGCCGGCATCCGGGTCGGGCTGGGCACCAACGCCACCGACCTGCTCGACGCCGACCTGGCCGCGCTGGGCCTGACCGAGGAGCTGGACGTGATCGTCAACTCCTCGGTCGTGGGGGTGCACAAGCCGGCGAAGGAGTACTTCCAGGCCGCCTGCGAGGCGCTGGAGACGCCGCCGGGGCGGGTGCTGTTCGTCGACGACGAGGACCGCGCGGTGGCCGGCGCCCGGGTGGCGGGTCTGTCCGCGCACCGCTGGAGCGGCCCGGCCGACCTGCGGTACCTGCGCGCCGCGCTGGCGTACTGAGCCGGACGGGCCCCGTGTCCCGCCCGGCTCGTGCGCCGCTCACCGCAGGCCCGGCACCTCGGAGACCGTGAACGGCGGGGTGGGCGTGGTGGCGAAGAGTTGGCTGTCCACCCAGAGCAGCCGGCCGGCGTCGCGCGCCACCGAGGTCGGCGACCGCTCCGTGCCGACCGGACGGGACCGCTCGACCACCCGGGCGGTCCGCAGTCCGTCGTCGAGCCGGGCCACGTTCACCAGGAACCGGGTGCCGCCGGCGCCGTCCGGTTCGTTGACCACGCCGTAGAGCCGGTTCCCCTCCAGCAGCAGGCCGTCCGCGCCCATCCGACCACCGCTGATCTCGACCTCGGTCACCGACCGGCCGCCCAGGTCGACCCGGAACAGGCGCTCGCCGCCCTGTTCCGCGACCAGTGCGACCCGGCCCGACGGGTCGGCCACGACGCCGTTGAGGAAGACCGGGGCGGCCGGGAAGTCGTCGGGGCCTACCCAGGGGACCATGGTGCCGACGCGCCCGCCGTCGAGTGCGGCGCGCCACAGGGTGCCGGTGGCGGAGTCGGTGACGTAGACGGCGTCGCCGGTGACCGCCAGGTCGTTGAGGGCCGCGCCGGGTGCGGCGGTGCGGCGGGCCAGCAGGGCGCCGTCCGGCGCGTACACGAAAGGGTGCCGGTGGTCCAGCCGGCGACGAGGACGCGCCCCCGGTGGTCCACCCGGACCCCGGCGGCGCTGGTCCGGCCGTCGGCGCCGGGGGCGAGGAACGGGCGCAGCCCGGCCCGGCGGGTGTCGCCCCGGTAGACCGCGCCGGTGGCCGAACTCGTGACGTACATCGTGCCGGAGGGGGTGACCGCGAGCCCTTCGGGCAGCACGCCCGGCGCGCGGGAGACGACGTAGGTGTCGGGACGGACGCTGGTGGGGGCAGGCCGGGACGCGCCGACGGTCACCGCCGTCAGGACCGCGGTGGCCACCGCGAGGAGTGTCTTCACGCGACGCAGCGTCCGACGGTGCCGGCCCGCCCGGAAGCCCCTTTCGGTACGGGCCGAAAGGTGGCTACCGTTGCGCCGGTGACCACCGTGCGGCTCAACGCCACCGACCTGAGCCGCACGGTCCTGCGGTCCTGTCCGGCGGTGCTGGTCGAGCTGGCGATGGCCGCCCAGCGGCTGGTCCTGGCGGACGTGCCGGAGCACCTCGCCGGTTGGTGGTCCCGGACCCGGGCGGCGTTGCGCCCCGAGATGCGTCCCTACCTGGACCTGTGCCGGACGCCCTACCTGGTGCCGGACTTCGTGACCCCGCCGGTGTTCGACGGCGGTCTCGACGCCCTGCTGGACCGGGTCGCCGGCACCCCGGACGAGGTGCTCGCCGCCGAGTTGGGCCCGCTGGTGGCGTCCGGCGCGCTGCCCGCCCGGGTGGCGCCGCTGGCCGCCGGGGAGCCCGCCGCCCGGGCCCGGCTGCGGGCCGCGATGCGGGCCTTTTACGGCGTGGCGCTCGCGCCCTACTGGGCGGAGATCGAGACGGCGGTACGCGCCGACCGGGCGGTACGCGGCCACACGCTGGCGGCCGGCGGCCTCGACCGGGTGCTGCGCGACCTCAGCCCGTACCTGGCCTGGGCCGAGACGGGGGAGGACTACGCGCTGTCCTACCGGTGCGCGGTCGCCGACGACGTCGAGGTGGCCGCGGGCGGGCGGGGCCTGATCCTGCTGCCCTGCCACCTCGCCCCGCAGCCCTACCTGCTGGCGGACCCGGGCGGCCCGCTGGTGCTGGTGTATCCGATCCGGCCGGGGCGGCGTGAGCTGGGGCCCGGGGCGCCGCTGGCGGACCTGCTCGGGCGCACCCGGGCGGCCGTGTTGGCGGCCACCGCCGACGCCCCGGGCACCTTGCAGCTCGCCCGCCGCGTCGGCGTCTCCGCCGCCACGGCCAGCGAGCACGCGGCGACCCTGCGGGCCGCCGGGCTGATCACCACGCGGCGGGACGGCGCGGCGGTGCGGCACTGCCTCACCCCGCTGGGCGAGCAGGTGCTGCGGGCGGGCGCCCCGGCCGGGGTCAGGCCCCGGTGACGCCGTCGATACGCTCGCGGATCAGGTCGGCGTGGCCGTTGTGCCGGGCGTACTCCTCGATCATGTGGACGTAGACCCAGCGCAGGCTGATCTCGTGGGTGGTGTCGCCCCGGCGGTGGTGGAAGGTGTGCTCCAGCGGCAGGCCGGCCACCGCCTCCTGGGCCGCCTCGATCTCGGCCCGCAGGGTGGCGAACGCCTCGGCCGGGTCGGCGTCGGCGATGTCGTTGTGGTCCGCGTCCGGGTCGGTGCTGTAGTCGTAGAGCGTGGGCACGTCCTGCCCGGCGGCGCGGATGCGGAACCACCAGCGCTCCACGTCGGCCATGTGCCGGACCAGGCCGAGCAGGGTCAGCCCGGAGGGCTCGACGCTGCGGGTCCGCAGTTGCTCGGCGGTCAGCCCGGCGCACTTGTGCACCAGGGTGTCGCGGTGCAGGTCGAGCCAGCCCTGCAGCATGGTGCGCTCGTCGGCGACGAAAGGCTCGTGGCGGCGGTCGATCTCAGGAACGGTCCAGGTCATGGGCGCAGATGTTAAGAGGGGCCCCCTGTACAACGCGAGGCGTTAACAGGGGGCCCTTCCTTACACCATCAGGGGACCACGACGACGGGCCAGCGGCCGGTGCGCACCAGCCGGGTGGCGACCGAGCCGACCAGCCTGTGCCCGGCCTGCTCGGACGAGCCGACCACCACCATGTCGGCCCGGTGCTCGTCCGCGGCCCGGCACAGCTCGGTGTAGGCGTCGCCGCGCCGGCACAGGAACGTCACCGGCAGGTCCAGTTCCTCGGCCCCGCGCCGGCACTCCGCGCGCAGCTCGTCGGCCAGCTCGTCGTGGGTCTGCTGGACCGCACCGGCCACCACGCCGGAGAGCATCGCGCTGTACGAGGCGGGCGAGCTGACGAACACCGCCACCAGCGTGGCGCCCTGCCGCCGGGCCAGTCCGGCGGCGTACGCGGCGGCGCGCATCGAGGTGCGGCTGCCGTCCACGCCGACGAGCACCACCCGTGGCCCGTCCGTACCCCGTTCGTAGGGCAGCGGACGGGTCTGCGGGCCGTACCGTTCACGCTCCGCGGCGTCCATCGTCAGTCCTTCGTTCCGGCCGGAACGGCCTCGGCCGTCTCCCGTCCGGCGGGCACCGGCTCGGCGTTGGAGCGGCGCAGCGGCACCTCCCGGATGAGGACCACAGCGATCAGGGCGAGCAGTCCGAACGGGGCGGCGGCCAGGAAGATGTCACCGGCGGCGTGGCCGTACGCGGACTCGACCACGGCGCGGATCGGGCCGGGGAGCGTGTGCACGTCCGGCAGGCCGCCGCCACCCGACCCGGAGGCCGGGACGCCGAGGCGGCTCAGGCCGTCGGCCAGGTAGCCGGTGACCCGGTGCCCGAGGATCGCGCCGAGCGCGCTGACGCCGATCGCGCCGCCGAGGCTGCGGAAGAACGCCACCACCGAGCTGGCCGCGCCGAGTTCGTCCGGGCGGACCGTGTTCTGCACGGCCAGCACCAGGTTCTGCATGCTCATGCCGACGCCGAGGCCGATCAGCGCCATGAACACGGCGAGGCGCCAGTACGGGGTGTCCGCGCGCATGGTGCCCATCAGCGCGAAGCCGGCGGTGAGCAGCACCGAGCCGATGACCAGCCAGCTCTTCCAGCGACCGGTGGCGGTGATGATCCGGCCGACCACCGTCGAGGAGACCAGCAGGCCGCCGATCATGGGCAGCGTCATCAGGCCGGACATGGTCGGGCTGGCGCCACGGCTGATCTGGAAGTACTGGCCGAGGAAGACCGAGGCGCCGAACATGCCGACGCCGACCGCGATGCTGGCGATCACGGCGAGCGTGATGGTGCGGTTGCGGAACAGGTGCGGCGGGATCATCGGCTCCGCGGCACGCTTCTCGACCCGGGCGGCGAGCACGCCGAGCACCGCCGCGCCGGCCACCATCACGCCGCTGGTCCAGGAGATCCAGTCGTACCTGTCGCCGGCCAGGGTGATCCAGACCAGCAGCAGCGAGACGGCGGCGGTGATGAGCGTGGCACCCCACCAGTCGATCTTCACCTCGCGCCTGACCACCGGCAGGCGCAGCGTCCGCTGGAGCACGACCAGGGCGAGCACGGCGAACGGCACGCCGACGTAGAAGCACCAGCGCCAGCCGAGCCAGGAGGTGTCCACGATGACGCCGCCGATCAGCGGGCCGCCGATGGTGCCGACGGCCATCACCGCGCCGAGGTAGCCGCTGTACCGGCCGCGCTCGCGCGGCGCGATCATCGTCGCCATGATCACCTGGGCCAGGGCGGTGAGGCCGCCCGCGCCGACGCCCTGCACCACGCGGCAGGCGATCAGCTCACCCGTGGTCTGCGCCTGCCCGGCGAGCACCGAGCCCAGCACGAAGACCACCAGGGAGAGCTGGACCAGCAGCTTCTTGCTGAACAGGTCGGAGAGCTTGCCCCAGATGGGCGTGGTCGCGGTGGTCGCCAGCAGCGTCGAGGTGACCACCCAGGTGTACGCGGACTGGCCGCCGCGCAGGTCGGTGATGATTCGCGGCAGCGCGTTGGAGACCACGGTGGAGGAGAGGATCGCGACGAACATGCCCAGCAGCAGGCCGGAGAGCGCCTCCAGGATCTGCCGATGGGACATGTCGACGGCGGTCGCCCGCGCGGGCGCAGTCGCCTGGGTCATCGTGGATTGCCTCCGGAGCGGGAAAAAGGTTGCCTTGGGCAACCGTATAAGTCGTTGCCTTGAGCAACAACTCCTGCCGGACCGGCTTTGTTCCCCCCGCCGGGGGCATCAGAACGACTCGTTGAAGCGGTGCATCAGCCGGGCCAGGTCCGCCACGTCCTCTTTCGGCCAGCTTTCGAGCGAACGCCTTATCTGTCCGAGTCGCGCCGCCCGGGCCGCGTCGAACCGCCGCGTGCCCTCCTCGGTCAGGCTCAGCTGGGCCGCCCGCCGGTCGGTCGGGTCCGGGTCGCGCCGGACCAGGCCCAGCGCCTCCAGCCCGCCGATCTGGCGGCTCAGCGTGCCCTTCCCGATGCCCAGCTTCGCGGCCAGGTCGGTGAGGCGGATCGATCCGGAGCGGCGCAGCCAGAGCAGCAGGCCGTACGCGTTCGGTTCCAGGTTCGGGTGGACCTCGCGGGCGATCTCCCAGGACAACGCCCGGCCGCGGCGCAGCAGCGCGGTCAACTCGTGCTCCACGGCGCGCAGCGTCTCGTCCACGCTCAGAGGGTACTCAGTCCCCGTCGCTGAGTTGCTGTTGCGCCACCGGTCGCAGCTCGCCCTCGCTGGTCGTGCCCTCTATCACCACGGCGGCCCTGCGACCCTGATGCGTGAGCGTGGCGACCGCGTTACCGAAGTAGGGCCCCGCCAGCTTCCGCCAGCGCACCGGCGGGCGGCGTACCCCGGCCGAGCGTGCCAGCGCCCGGGTCGCCCCGGCCGGGCCGGGATTCCAGCCCAGCGTCATCAGCGGGCGCATCGCGGCCGGCACCTGGTTGTGGATCGGCGAACAGGTGAGCTGGTACACGGGTGTGCGGACGTCACGGTCGGCGAACCGCGCCCGCGCCACGTACGAGTGGTGCACGTCACCGGAGAGCACGCTGATCGACGCCGGTCGCGCGTACGCCGGCCCGGCGCCCACCCGCGCCCCGGTGCGCGGCGCGGTACCGCTGCCCAGCCGCGCGAACAGCTCGCCCAGCGCCTCGAACGAGCGCCGGAACGCGGCCCAGTGCTCCAGGTCCAGGGCCCGGCGGATCTGCTCGGAGATCCGCGCCACCCACTGCCGGTCGGAGTCGGCCAGGCGCTCGTTCCACGCCTCGACGTGGTGGATGCCCGGCGGCAGCAGCCACGGCAGCGAGCTGCCCACCACCAGATGGTCGTAGGTGCCGTGCGCCTGGTCGAGGAACCACGACCACTCGCCCGGCGGCAGCATCGCCCGGCTGCCGGGCAGGAGCACCCGGCTGGACCGGTTGTCCAGCATGACCAGGCGGGTACGGCCCAGGTCCAGCGCGTAGCTCCACTGGTATTGCACGGCCCGCCAGCGCTCGGTGTCGTGCGCCAGGTCGGCCTCCTTGTCGACCCGCTCGCCGAACTCGTGCAGCACACCGGTGGCGTCCTCGGCGGCGATCACCTTCGCGTACACCGGGTCGGCGGCGATCTCGTCCGGGCTCAGGTTGCCCAGGTGCTGGTAGACCCAGTAGGAGGCGAGGCCGCTGCGGATCCGCTCGGCCCACCACGGCTGCTCGCGCATGTCCGCGCGCCACGACTGCGAGGTGTTCCAGTCGTCGATCACCTCGTGGTCGTCGAAGATCATCACGCTCGGCACGGTGGAGAACAGCCAGCGGATCTCCGGGTCGCGCCACGACTCCAGATAGAGCTTGGTGTACTCGTCGAAGCTCACCACCTGAGTCGCCGGGGCGTCCTTCGGCCGCCGCCGGCGGCGCTTGAGCAGCCGCCGCACCGTGGGCGAGGTCTCGTCCGCGTACACCTGGTCGCCGAGCAGCACCAGCAGGTCGGGCAGCACGGCCTCGTCGGGCGCCGCCATCACCCGCCGGGCGTACGCGTCCAGCGCATCAGGCGGCAGCTTCCGCGCGGTGGAGTGCTGGGTGGTCTCCCGGCACGAGCCGAACAGCAGCCGCACCGGCTGGTCCGCGTCGTCGAGCGCGCGGGTGCGGATCACGCTGGGCGGGAACGACGAGTCCGGCAGCGGCCACGCCACCTCGTCGTCGATCAGCACCTCGTAGGTCGTGGCGGCGTCCGGGGTGAGCCCGCTCACCACGACGATCGCGTAGTGGTGGTCGTACGCGGAGAAGGTGGGCGAGCTGCCGGTGGCGCCGTCCGCCGTGCGGACGGTGACCACGGCGGGCGAACTGGTCTCCACCCAGACGGTCGCCCGCGTGTCGACGACCCGGCGCAGCAGCGGGCCGATGAGCAGGCGGGAACCGGGCACGACGCACCTCCGACAAGATCGTTGCGGCTGATTCCTACCCGGCCGGCGGTTGCGGTACGCCTTCCGGTGTGAGCGTACCCGCAGGTTGTTCGCGTGCCGAGGCGGTGAGTGGGACGCCGTCGCCGGCATCTGACAGGATTTCGGGCATGACGGAATACCTCCTCGTCGCTCTCGCCCTGCTCGGCGTGCTGATCATCGGCGGCCTGAGCCTCGTGGTGCCCCGGCTGCGCCGGCGCCCGCAGCCGCCGCTGCCGCGTACGGAGGTCGACACCCGGACCGAGGAGGACCTGGCCGGCCCGCCGGTCGAGGCCCCGGAGGCGGAACTCACCACCGGCGTGGTGGTCGAGGCGCCGCCGGCCCCTCCGGTCGAGGTGCCGCAGGTCGAGGTGCCGGAGCCGACCGCCGGCCGCCTGGTCCGGCTGCGCTCGCGGCTGTCCCGCTCGCAGAACGTCTTCGGCAAGGGCCTGCTCGGCCTGCTCAGCCGCGACCGGCTGGACGAGGACACCTGGGAGGAGATCGAGGACAGCCTGATCACCGCCGACGTCGGCATCGACGCCACCCGGGAGATCGTCGACCGGCTGCGCGAGCGGACCCGGGTGCTCGGCACGCGGACCGGGGAGGAACTGCGCGCGCTGCTCGCCGCCGAGCTGGTCAACGCGCTCGACCCGGGCCTGGACCGCTCGCTGCGCACCGCGCCGAAGGAGGGCGTCCCGGCGGTGGTGCTCGTGGTCGGCGTCAACGGCGCCGGCAAGACCACCACCTGCGGCAAGATCGCCCGGGTGCTCGTCGCGGACGGCCGCAGCGTGCTGCTCGGCGCCGCCGACACGTTCCGGGCCGCCGCCGCCGACCAGCTGGAGACCTGGGGCGGCCGGGTGGGCGCCGAGACGGTCCGCGGGCCCGAGGCCGCCGACCCGGCGAGCGTCGCGTTCGACGCGGTCAAGCGCGGCATCGACACCGGCGTGGACACCGTGCTCATCGACACCGCCGGCCGACTGCAGAACAAGATCGGCCTGATGGACGAGCTGGGCAAGGTCAAGCGGGTGGTGGAGAAGCACGGCCCGATCGACGAGACGCTGCTGATCCTCGACGCCACCACCGGCCAGAACGGGCTGGAGCAGGCGCGGGTCTTCACCGAGGCGGTGAACGTCACCGGCGTGGTGCTGACCAAGCTCGACGGCACCGCCAAGGGCGGCATCGTGATCGCCGTGCAGCGCAAGCTCGGCATCCCGGTCAAGCTCGTCGGCCTCGGCGAGGGCAAGGACGACCTGGCCCCGTTCGACCCGGCACAGTTCGTCGACGCGTTGCTCGGCACCGAGCCGCTCGCCCGGGACGCGTAGCCTCTCCCGTGACGACTGACGATCGCGCCTACGCGGGGTGGCGCGACCCCAGCCACCCGTCGCCACGCCTCGGGAGACCGTACGTGACTTCGCAGGAGATCCCGCTGCACGGCGGGAACGTGAGCACCGTGGTCCGTGTGGGAGACACGGTCCGGCGCAACGCCGGCCCGTGGACGCCCTCCGTGCACGCGCTGCTGCGCCACCTGGAGTACGTCGGATTCACCGGCGCGCCCCGGGCGCTCGGCATGGACGAGCGCAACCGGGAGGTCCTGTCGTACCTGGAGGGGGAGTGCGGGGAGTACCCGCTGGCCCCGCACTGGGTCACCGACGAGGCCCTGGTCACGGTGGCCACCATGCTGCGGATGTTCCACGACGCGCAGTACGGCTTCACCCCGCCGCCCGGCGCGGTCTGGCGCTCGTTCGGGCCACCCCCGCCGGACACCGAGGTTATCTGCCACCACGACGCCGCGCCGCACAACGTGATCTGGCGGCCGGACGGCACGCTCGGGCTGATCGACTTCGACCTCGCCTCGCCCGGCGCCCGCATCTACGACGTAGCGTACGCGGCTTGGACCTGGGTGCCGATCTTCTCCGACCGGGACTCGATCACGCTCGGCTGGAAACACCCGGACCGGCCGCGCCGGCTGCGGCTGTTCGCCGACGCGTACGGGCTGATCCCGCGCGACCGGCACCGGTTGATCCGGACCATCCGCAAGCGCATCGTCGACCACGTCGAGGGCATCCGGCGGATGGCCGCCGCCGGTGAGCCGGCCTTCGTCCGGATCGTCCACAAGGGCCACCTGCGTCGGCCTATGCGTGACCTGCGGCTGCTCGACTACGAGCGGCACCAGCTGGAGTACGCGCTGCGCTGAGCAAGATCGGCGTTCTTCACACGCCGGAAACAACCCGTCACGCGTCGGAAATCGCGCGGTGTCGCTGAAGGAAACAGCCGGCGACGAAGCTTCCGCGCAACCGGCTGACGGGCGATGCTGCCAGGTCTCAGTCGGAGGGAGGAATACGACAACGAGAGGAGGCAGCGTGGAGATCGACACCGGGAACACTGCCTGGTTGCTTGTCTCGACTGCCCTCGTGCTGCTCATGACCCCCGGTCTCGCGCTGTTCTACGGCGGCCTGAACCGGTCCAAGGGCGTTCTGAACATGATGATGATGAGCTTCTCGTCCATCGGGCTCGTCAGCATCCTGTGGCTTTTCTACGGCTTCACCGTCGCCTTCGGCGAGGGCGGCAGGTTCTGGGGTGACCTGGGCCAGTACCTCGGCACCAAGACCTTCGTCGGCGAGAACGACCTGTGGGGCGAGACCGGCATCCCGATCTACGTCTTCATCGCCTTCCAGATGATGTTCGCGATCATCACCGTGGCGCTGATCAGCGGCGCACTGTCCGACCGGGTGAAGTTCGCCGGCTGGCTGCTGTTCGCGTTCGGCTGGGCCACCCTGGTCTACTTCCCGGTCGCCCACATGGTCTGGGGCGGCGGGCTGATCGGCGGCGACATCGGCGCGCTGGACTTCGCCGGTGGTACCGCTGTGCACATCAACGCCGGTGCGGCGGCGCTCGCGCTGGTGCTCGTGCTCGGCAAGCGGGTCGGCTGGCCGCGCGAGAGCATGAAGCCGCACAACGTCCCGATGGTCGCCCTCGGCGCCGCGCTGCTGTGGTTCGGCTGGTTCGGCTTCAACGCCGGCTCCGAGCTGACCGCCGACGGGGTCACCGCGCTGGCGTTCATCAACACCCAGGTCGCCACCGCCGCCGCGCTGCTCGGCTGGATCGTGGTGGAGTGGCTGCGCGACGGTAAGCCGACCCTGGTCGGTGCCTCGTCCGGCGCCATCGCCGGCCTGGTCGCCATCACCCCGGCCTGTGCGTTCATCACCCCGGCCGCAGCGGTGCTGCTGGGCGTGGTGGCCGGTGCGGTCTGCGCCCTCGCGGTCGGCCTGAAGTACCGGCTCGGCTACGACGACTCGCTCGACGTGGTCGGCGTGCACTTCGTCGGCGGCTGGATCGGCTGCCTCTGGATCGGCCTGTTCGGCACCGCCTCGGTCAGCTCGCTGGTGGAGACCGACGGTCTGCTCGTCGGCGGCGACGCCTCGCTGCTCGGCAAGCAGGCGATCAGCGCGCTGATCGTCAGCGTCTACTCCTTCGTGGTCGCCTTCGCCCTGGGCTTCGTGATCGACAAGACGATCGGCCTGCGGGTCTCCGCCGAGGCCGAGGTCGACGGCATCGACATCGCCGAGCACGCGGAGAGCGGCTACGACCTGTCGCCCACCACGGGCAGCAGCGGTGGCGCGTTCGCGATGGCCGGGATCGGCGCCGGCAAGCCGGCCGCGGAGCCCGCCGTCGAGACCGACGAGTCCGCGCCGGTCAGCGAGAAGGTCGCCGGTTAACGTTCCTGGGATGGAGGGGTTGGACATGAAGCTGGTGACCGCGGTCATCAAGCCGTACCAGCTGGACGCGGTGAAGGAGGCCCTGCACGCGCTCGGCGTGGCCGGGCTGACCGTCAGCGAGGTCCAGGGCTACGGCCGGCAGAAGGGGCACACCGAGGTCTACCGGGGTGCCGAGTATACGGTCGAGTTCCTGCCCAAGATCCGGGTCGAGGTGCTCACCGACGAGATGGACGTCGACAAGATCGTGGACGCGATCGTCGGCGCCGCCCGGACCGGCAAGATCGGCGACGGCAAGGTCTGGGTGACCGGCGTCGAGGAGGTCGTCCGGGTACGTACCGGCGAGCGCGGGCTCGACGCCCTCTGATCGCCGGATCCGCCGACGTGACCTCGTTGACCACTGCCGCCGCCCCCACCGGGGACGGCGTCCCAGTGGTCAACGAGGTCGCCGGCGTACCCGCCGGCATCGGCGCGGCCGCCCGGTCCGCCCGGGCCGACGCGCTCGACGCCTGGCTGTGCCGGGCCTTCCCGGACCGGGACGGGGTCGCGCTCGTCGCGGTGGGCGGGCTGGGCCGTCGCCAGTGCGCCCCCTACGGCGACCTCGACCTGGTGCTGCTGCACGCCGGGGTGCCCGGCATCGACGAGCTGGCCGCGTCGCTCTGGTATCCGATCTGGGACGCCGGGCTGCGGCTGGACCACTCGGTGCGCACCGTCGCCGAGGCGCTGTCGGTGGCCCAGGACGACGTCAAGGTCGCCCTCGGCCTGCTCGACGCCCGGCACGTGGCGGGCGACCCGGCGCTCACCGACCAGCTCGCCCGTACCGCCACCGACCACTGGCGGCGGACCGCGATCCGCCAGCTCCCCGGCCTGCGCGAGATCACCGCCGCGCGCTGGGAGGCGCACGGCGAACTGGCGTTCCTGCTCGAAGGCGACCTCAAGGAGGCGGCCGGCGGGCTGCGCGACGTGGGCATCCTGCGCGCCATCGCCACCGCCGGGGTCACCGACGCGCTCCGCCCCGCCGTGTACGCGGCGCACCGGCGGCTGCTGGACACCCGCGACGCGCTGCACCAGCAGGTGGGCCGCCGGGTCGACCGCCTGGTCGCCCAGGAACGCGACGGCGTGGCGCGCCTGCTCGGCGCCGAGGACGGCGACGCACTGCTGCGGCTGGTGGCCGGCGACGCCCGCACGGTGAGCCACGCCCTCGACGACGCCTGGCGGGCCGCCGACCGGCTCCGCTCCGGCCGGCACCGCGCCGCGCCCGGCCGCCCGCTGCGCCGCCCGGTGGCCCGGGACGTGGTGGAGCAGGACGGCGAACTCGTGCTCGCCCGCACCGCCATCGGCGCCCGACCCGACCCGAGCCTGTCGCTACGTGTGGCCGCCGCGGCCGCCACCACCCGGCTGCCGATCGCGCGGGCCACCTGCGAGTGGCTCGCCGCGTACTGCCCGCCGCTGCCCGCGCCCTGGCCGCCGGCGGCCCGCGCCGCGCTGATCACCCTGCTCGGTGCCGGTCCCGGCCTGGTGCCCGCCTGGGAGACCTGCGACAGGTACGGGCTGATCGACCGCTGGCTGCCCGAGTGGACCCGGATGCGCAGCCTGCCCCAGCACAACCCGGTGCACCGGTTCACGCTCGACCGGCACCTGGTGCAGACCGCGTACGAGGCGAGCCGGCACACCCGCGACGTGGAACGGCCCGACCTGCTGCTGCTCGGCGCGTTCCTGCACGACATCGGCAAGGGGCTGGACGGGGACCACTCGACTGTCGGCGCGCCACTGGCCGAGGCGGTCGCCACCCGGATCGGGCTGCCGCCGGACGAGGCGGCGCTCATCGGCACGCTGGTCCGGCTGCACCTGCTGCTGCCCGACGTGGCCACCCGCCGTGACCTGTCCGATCCGAAGACCGTCGCCGGGGTCGCCGAGCGGGTCGGTGACACCGGCACGCTGGAACTCCTGCACGCCCTGGTCCGCGCCGACGCCGCCGCCACCGGCCCGGCGGCCTGGTCCGGCTGGAAGGGCCGGCTGATCGCCGAACTGGTGAGCCGGGTACGCACCACGCTGGACACCGGCGTGGTACCCGCCCCGCCGGCCCCGGACCCGGCGCTCGTGGCCGGGCCGCTGCCTGTCGTACACCTGGGGGAGGACCGGGTGTCGGTGGCCGCGGCCGACCGGCGCGGGCTGCTCGCGACGGTGGCCGGGTGCCTGGCGCTGCACCGCCTGGAGGTGATCTCCGCGGACGCCGCCACCGTCGACGGCCGCGCCCTGGTCGAGTGCCGGGTGAAACCGCGCTACGGACTGGCCCCGGACCCGATCGCGCTCAGCGCCGACCTGCGCCGCGCGGTCGGCGGCGACGTGTCGGTCATCCAGCGGCTGCGCGGCCGGGCCCTCGCGGCGCGCAGCCGGGGCGCCGCGCCGCGGGTGGTGTGGCACCGGGAGGCGGCCACCGACGCGGTCCTGCTGGAGCTGCGGGCCGCCGACGCCGCCGGGCTGCTGTACCGGGTCACCTGCGCGCTGGACGAGGCGGGCGCCCAGGTGCGGGCGGCCCGGATCTCGACGCTCGGCGGTGACGTGGTGGACGCGTTCTACCTGGTCGGCGGCTGGCCCTCGGACGAGGAACGGGCCCGGATCGAGGCCGCCGTCCTCGCCGCCGTGTAAGGAAGGGCCCCCTCTTAACGCCTCCGGTAGAGCAGGGGCCCCTTGTTAACAGAGCTACGCCGCTGCGGTACGCCGGGAGCCGCCGACGGGCGACGCGTGGGTGGCCGGGCCGGAGCGGGGGTGCGGGCGGCGGGCTACCCTAACGGTGGGCTGGACCACCGGCCCGGCAGCATGTGCCCGCCGAAAACGACAAACGGGATGTTCGCGTGTTTGACACCTTGAGTGACCGCCTGTCCGGGATCTTCACCAAGCTCCGCGGCAAGGGCCGGCTCACCGACGCCGACATCGACGCCACCGCGCGCGAGATCCGGATGGCGTTGCTGGAGGCCGACGTCGCCCTGCCGGTGGTCAAGGGCTTCATCGCGAACGTCAAGGAGCGGGCGCGCGGCGCCGAGGTCTCCCAGGCGCTCAACCCGGCGCAGCAGATCGTCAAGATCGTCAACGAGGAGCTGATCAAGATCCTCGGCGGCGAGGGGCGGCGGCTCCAGTTCGCCAAGAACCCGCCGACCGTGATCATGCTGGCCGGTCTCCAGGGTTCCGGCAAGACGACGCTCGCCGGCAAGCTGGCCCGCTGGCTCAAGAGCCAGGGCCACCAGCCGCTGCTCGTCGCCGCCGACCTCCAGCGTCCCAACGCCGTCGGGCAGCTCCAGGTGCTCGGTGGCCGGGCCGGGGTCGAGGTGTACGCCCCGGCGCCCGGCAACGGCGTCGGCGACCCGGTGCAGGTGGCCCGCGACTCGATCGAGCACGCCCGCCGCGCCGCCCGGGACATCGTCATCGTCGACACCGCCGGCCGGCTCGGTATCGACACCGAGATGATGCAGCAGGCCGCGAACATCCGCGACGCGGTCCAGCCGGACGAGGTCATCTTCGTCATCGACGCGATGGTCGGCCAGGACGCGGTGCGTACCGCCGAGGCTTTCCGCGACGGTGTCGGCATCACCGGCGTGGTGCTGTCCAAGCTCGACGGCGACGCCCGCGGTGGTGCCGCGCTCTCCGTCCGCGAGGTGACCGGCCAGCCGATCCTGTTCGCCTCCACCGGCGAGAAGCTGGAGGACTTCGACGTCTTCCACCCGGACCGGATGGCCAGCCGGATCCTCGGCATGGGCGACGTCCTCACTCTGATCGAGCAGGCCGAGGCGGCCTTCGACTCCGATCAGAAGGAGAAGATGACCGCCAAGCTGATGGGCGGGGAGACCTTCACGCTGGAGGACTTCCTCGATCAGCTCATCGCGGTCCGGCGGATGGGCCCGATCGCCAACGTGCTGGCCATGATGCCGGGCATGGGGCAGATGAAGGACCAGCTCGCCGAGCTGGACGACAAGCACTTCGACCGGGTCACCGCGATCATCAGGTCGATGACCCCGGCCGAGCGCACCAACCCGAAGATCATCAACGGCTCCCGCCGGGCCCGCATCGCGAACGGCTCCGGCGTCACCGTCATGGACGTCAACCAGCTGCTCAACCGCTTCGCCGACGCGCAGAAGATGATGAAGCAGATGGGCGGCATGATGGGCCTGCCCGGCGGCGGCCGGCGCAAGGCGACGAAGTCGCCGAAGAACAAGCGCAAGGGTACGAAGGGCGGCGGGCGGCCGCGTACCGGCGCCGGCATGCCGGGCGGCTTCCCGGGCGGCATGCCGCAGCTCCCGCCGGGCCTGGACCCGGGTGACCTGGCGGGTGGGCAGGGCCTGCCGCCGGGCTTCAAGCTCCCGAAGATCGACTTCAACAAGCTCGGCAAGGGCGGCGACAAGGGCCCCCGCTAGCGTGTCGGTGACGGTGGGCGACATCGCTGTCTCTTAGGGTTATGTCGCCCCCTGGAAGGAGATGTCAATGACCGCGGCCCCGATCCTGCCGGAGCGGCACGAGTGGACGGTCGACGACCTGGGCGAGCTGCCCAAGGACCTTCCGTACGAACTGATCAACGGAAGGTTGATCGTGCCGTCGCCCACTCTGCTGCACCAGGACATGTGCGTCGAGTTGCTGCTCGCGCTTCGCGTCAACTGCCCGAAGGAGTACCAGGTCGGGATCGACCTGTCGATGCGGGTCGACCACCGGAACGAGCCCCGGCCGGACGTCGTCGCGGTCGTGCGGGGTAACGCCAACCGGAGCCCGTTGCCGGTCGAGGACGCGGTGCTCGCCGTCGAGGTCATCTCGCCGACCTCCACCTTCCGCGACATGTACGACAAGGCCAGGGTCTACGCGCACGCCGGTGTCCGCTCCTACTGGGTGCTCGACCCGGTCAAGGAGAAGATCACGCTGACCGAGTACGTGCTCGGCGCCAATCGCGAGTACAAGCAGGTCAGTCAGGCCGAGGATCTGTTCGTCACCGAGCGGCCCTGGAAGGTCTCGGTCGATCTGCCGGCGCTGACCGCGCGCCGCAACGACCTGCTCGCCGGCGAGGAGGACTGATCGGGTAGGACTGTGCACATGGCTCTGCACGTGCGCGGTGTGTTCCTTCCCGACGACGAGGTCCGGGACGTCTGGCTGGTCGGCGACCGGGTGACATTCGAACCGGTGCCCGGCGCCGAGACGGTGGCCGACGGCGGCTTCGTGCTGCCCGGCCTGACCGACGCGCACTGCCACATCGGCATCGCCCGCGGCGGCAGCCCGATCACCTCGCTCGACCAGGCACGGGACCTGGCCCGGATCGACCGGGACGCGGGCGTGCTGGCGATCCGGGACGCCGGGTCGCCGTACCCGTACCCCGAACTGGAGGACGAGCCGGACCTGCCGCGACTGGCCCGCGCGGGCCGGCACGTCGCCCCGCCGAAGCGCTACCTGCGCGACATCGGCGTGGAGGTCGGCGCGGCGGAGGTCGTCGCGACGGTGGCCGCGCAGGCCGCGGCCGGCAACGGCTGGGTCAAGCTGGTCGGCGACTGGATCGACAGGGGCGTGGGCGACCTGGCGCCGGCCTGGGACGCCGGCACCATGACCGCGGCGGTCGCCGCCGCGCACGCCGCAGGGGTACGCGCGGCGGTGCACACGTTCTCCGAGTCGGCGGTGGAGATCATGGTGCGGGCCGGGGTGGACTCGGTGGAGCACGGCACCGGGCTGAGTCTCGACCTGATCGACCTGATGGCCCGGCAGGGCACCGCGCTGGTCCCCACGATGATCAACATCCGGACGTTCGGCCACATCGCCGAGCAGGCCCGGCCCAAGTTCCCCGGGTACGCCGACCACATGCTCGCCCTGCGCGACCGCTTCCCCGAGGTGGTGCGCGCCGCGCACGAGGCCGGCGTGCCGATCTACGTCGGCACCGACGCGGGCGGCGGCATCGACCACGGGCTGGCGGCCGAGGAGATGCTGCTGCTGCACGAGCAGGCCGGCATGTCCGCCACGGACGTGCTCGCCGCCGCCTCCTGGCGGGCCCGGGAGTGGCTCGGCTTCCCCGGCCTGGTCGAGGGCGGCCTCGCCGACCTGGTGGTCTACCCCGAGGATCCGCGCCGCGACCTGCGTGCGGTCCGGACGCCCAGCCGGATCGTGCTGCGCGGCCGGGTCGTCCGCTGACCTGCGGTCGGGGGCGGGGGTGACCGGCCGCCACCGGCGGCCCTAGCGGGCCGTCGCCGCCATCAGGAACAGGCGTACCGCCAGGTCGGCCAGCCGGTCGGCGGTCTCGTCGACCGGGCCGCCGGGCAGCACGATGTGGCTCACCACCAGGCGTACGACGCTGTCCGCCGCGAACGCCAGGGCCGCCGGATCGGCGTCGGGCAGGCGCTCACCGGTCCACTCCAGCAGCGCCCGCGCGGCCTCGGCGAGCACCAGCTCGGACCGGGTGGTGAGGTACGGCAGCAACTCCTCCGATCCGCCCCGGGTGCTGGTCAGCACCGCCCGGACCAGCGGGTTTTCGGCGGCCGAGGCGAGCGTGCGGTGGATCGCCGCGTACGCGGCCGCGCGGACGTCGAAGTCGTGCTCGGCCAGCGCGGACCGGACCTGGCCGACGAACCGGTCCACCTCGTGCCGGGCGAGCGCCTCGCCCAGGCCCGCCTTGGTGCCGAACTCGTTGTAGACCGTCTGCCGGCTCACCCCCGCGGCGCTCGCGACGGCACCCATCCGGACCCCGGCCCAGCCGGTCGTGACGGTCAGCGAACGGGCGGCGTCGACGATCGTGTCGCGCACCGGCGTGACGTTCCTCGGCTTAGACATGGTGATCGAAGTCTACGGGCGCTGTTCAGCGCACCTCGAGTTCGTACTCCGCCTCGACCCGGAACCGTCCGCCGTCGTGGCCGCCGAAGCTCAGGTGGTGCGTCCCCGGCGCGGGCGGCGGCACCAGACCCCACAGACCCCAGCAGGAGACGTGCACCGGCCACGGCCACGCGGTGACGACGTTGTTGAAGAACCCCCGCACCGGGAACGAGGCGGGCGAGCCCGCCGGCCGCACCGGCACCGCCACGCCGTCCAGCTCGGCGTGCCCGACGGCGTGGGGCATCGGCGGGACCGGATCGTCCCGGCGGCCGACCCGCCAGCAGCAGATCGCCGGGAAGAACAGCGGGCGACCCGCCGGCACCACACCACGCCGGGCGACCCCGCCGCCCTGCGTGCCGGCCAGGAACCACACGTCGTCGGGCTGGTGACGCCCGCCGTGCCGGCCGGTGGTGTCCTTGAGCGGGTTGACCGGCTGGCGGTGGGCGGCCACCCAGGCCACCCAGCGGGCGGCGAGCGGGGCCAGTGCCGGCGCCGGGTCCGGGGCGGGGAGGTGCATGACGGCAGATGGTAGTGCGGGCGCGCCCGGCTGCGCCGACCCGTCACGGGACGCATAGGATGTGCGGTCATGGCACGCGTGCTCACTCCCCGTGCGGAGGACTTTCCCCGCTGGTACCAGGACCTGATCGCCAAGGCGAAGCTGGCCGACAACGGCCCGGTCCGGGGGACCATGGTGATCCGACCGGCCGGCTACGCCATCTGGGAGCGGATGCAGGCCGAGATGGACGCCCGGATCAAGGCGGCGGGCGCGGAGAACGCGTACTTCCCGCTGTTCATCCCGGAGAGCTACCTGAAGCGGGAGGCCGAGCACGTCGAGGGCTTCTCGCCGGAGCTGGCGGTGGTCACGCACGGTGGCGGCAAGCAGCTCGCCGAGCCGGTGGTGGTGCGCCCCACGAGCGAGACGGTCATCGGCGAGTTCATGGCCAAGTGGATCGACTCGTACCGCGACCTGCCGCTGCTGCTCAACCAGTGGGCCAACGTGGTGCGGTGGGAGCTGCGCCCGCGGATCTTCCTGCGTACCAGCGAGTTCCTCTGGCAGGAGGGGCACACCGCGCACGCCACCCGTGAGGACGCCCGCGCCTACGCGCGGCGGATCCTGCACGAGGCGTACGAGGACCTGATGGTCAACGTGCTCGGCATCCCGGTGGTGGTCGGCCTGAAGACCGCCCGGGAGCGCTTCGCCGGTGCCACCGCCACGTACACGTGCGAGGGCATGATGGGCGACGGCAAGGCGCTCCAGTTGGGCACCAGCCACGAGCTGGGCCAGAACTTCGCCAAGGCGTTCGACATCAGCTACTCCTCGGCCGAGGGCGGCCGGGAGCACGCGTGGACGACCTCCTGGGGCACCTCCACCCGGATGCTCGGCGGCCTGATCATGTGCCACGGCGACGACAACGGGCTGCGGGTGCCGCCGAAGCTGGCGCCGGTCCAGGCGTACGTGATGATCGTCAAGGACGGCGAGGGCGTGAGCCAGGCGGCGGCCAAGCTGTGCGACGCGCTGCGGGACGCCGGGGTGCGGGTGGCGCTCGACGACCGGACCGACACCGCGTTCGGCCGCCGCGCCGTCGACGCCGAGCTGCGCGGCTACCCGGTCCGCGTCGAGGTCGGCCCGCGTGACCTGGCCGCCGGCAACGCCGTGGTGGTCCGGCGTACGGACGGCTCGAAGGCCCCGACGCCGGTGGCCGACGTGGTCGGCGCGGTGGTGGCCGCGCTGGAGGCCGACCAGCGGGCGCTGCACGACCAGGCGCTGGAGTTCCGCCGGTCCCGCACCGTCGAGGTGTCGACGCTGGCCGAGGCGATCGAGGCGTCCGCCACCGGCTGGGCGCGGGTGCCGTGGTCGGCGGTCGGCGTCGAGGGCGAGGCCGAGGCGAACGGCCAGGGCGTGACGGTCCGCTGTCTGGTGCGCGCCGACGGCTCGGTGCCGGACTCGGAGGACGAGCCCGACCTGGTGGCGATCCTCGCCCGCGCCTACTGAGGGTGTAAGGAAGGGCCCCTTCTTAACGCATTCCGCAGAGGAGGGGCCCCTTGTTAACACGACGGCGGGGGTGAGCGTGCGGTTCGAGCCGGGGCGGCTGATCATGCACCGCAACGTGCGCAACGGCCGGATCGGCTGGGTCCGGTCGGCCCGCGTGGTCTCCGACGACGAGCGCGGCCTGGTGCTCTGGGTGGCGCGCGAGGCGCCCGTCGCGCACGAGGTGAACGCCGCCGGCCTGGGCATGCGGGCCGTGCCGTTCGCCGAGTGGGTGACGTCGTCCTACCGGCTCGCGCAGGGGCTGTGGAACGGCCCGCCGGTGCTGAAGTTCCTGCCCACCGGCGCGGCCCACTCGGTCTGGTGGTTCCGCGACGCCGCCGGCCGCTTCCAGAACTGGTACGTCAACCTGGAGGAGCCCGGCGTCCGCTGGGACGACGGCACGGTGGCCGGGGTCGACATGGTCGACCAGGATCTCGACGTCGTGGTCCACCCGGACCTGAGCTGGGAGTGGAAGGACGAGGACGAGTTCGCCGAGCGGCTGGCGTTCCCGGAGCACTACTGGGTGACAGACGAGAAGGCGGTACGCGCCGAGGGCGAGCGGGTGATCCGGATCGCCGAGGCGGGCGAGTTCCCGTTCGACGGCACCTGGTGCGACTTCACCCCGCCCGCCGAATGGGATGCGCCGGACGAACTTCCACCGGGGTGGGACCGCCCGCCGGTGCGCTGAACGAGTGTCCTCGGTCACGGCCCGGGCTGCCCCCGGGCGTGGTGTCCGGGTCCGGTGTGAGAGTTCCGGTCCCGATCTGGCAGAATGGTTCGCTGGTATCCGGCACGCGTCCGGCGCCCTCTAACCCGGGCGCGTCGCCAGTTCACCGAGCAGTCTCCGGCCCAAACCCCACTGTGCCGGTCGGCGCTCACCCGCCACACCGCCCGTACGGGCCGGTGAGATCGCAACAGGAGCGAAACAACTGTGGCCGTAAAGATCCGGCTCCTGCGGATGGGCAAGATCCGCAACCCGCAGTACCGCATCGTCATCGCCGACTCGCGCACCAAGCGTGACGGTCGCGCGATCGAGTTCGTCGGTGTGTACCAGCCGAAGGAAGACCCTTCGGTGATCGAGGTCAAGTCGGAGCGGGTCCAGTACTGGCTCTCGGTCGGCGCCCAGCCGAGCGAGGCCGTGCAGCGCCTGCTGGAGCTGACCGGTGACTGGCAGAAGTTCAAGGGCCTGCCGGCCCCGCCGCCGCTGAAGGTCGCCCCCGAGCGGGCTGACCGCAAGGCGGCGTACGAGGCCGAGGCGAAGGCCGCCGCCGGCGTGGCGGACACCCCGGCGAAGCCGGCCAAGAAGGCCGCCGCCAAGGCGGAGGAGCCGAAGGCCGAGGCCCCCAAGGCCGAGGAGCAGACCGGTGCCGAGTCCGGCGAGCAGGCCTGACATGCCGCTGCGTCCCGCTCTGGAGCACCTGGTCAAGGGCATCGTCGACCACCCGGACGACGTCCGGGTGCGCATGGTCGACTCCCGTCGGGGCAAGCGCCTCGAAGTCCGCGTGCACCCCGAGGACCTCGGCACGGTGATCGGGCGGTCCGGCCGGACCGCCAAGGCGCTGCGTCAGGTGATCGGCTCCATCGGCGGGCGTGGGGTACGCGTCGACATCGTCGACTCGTACTGATGCTTCTCGTCGTCGGCCGGATCGGTAAGCCGCACGGCATCCGCGGTGAGGTCACCGTGGAGGTGCGTACCGACGAGCCCGAAGCACGGTTCGCCCCCGGCTCGGTGTTGACCACCGAGCCGGGGGTCACCCCGTCGGAGCCCGGCGCCTGGCGGGTGCCGCCGACACTCACCGTCGAGTCGGCCCGCTGGCACCAGGGCCGCCTGCTCGTCGCCTTCGAGGGCGTGCTGGAGCGGAACGTCGCCGAGGCACTGCGCAACACGCTGCTCGGCGTGGACAGCGCCGACGTCGCCCCGCCGGAGGACCCGGAGGAGTTCCACGACCACCAGTTGGTCGGGCTCGCCGTGGTCACCCGCGACGGCGAGCACGTGGGCGAGGTGGCCCGCATCGACCACGCGCCCGCGTCCGACATGCTGGTGCTGCGGCGCCCCGAGGGGCGTACCGCGCTGGTCCCGTTCGTCAAGGCGATCGTGCCCGAGGTGGATCTGGCGGGCGGTCGCGTCGTCGTCGACCTGCCCGGTGGCCTGCTCGACCTCTAGCTCTCGACCTCCGGCTGGAGCCACCGCATGCGCGTCGACATCGTATCGATCTTCCCTGAGTACTTCGCCCCGCTGGACCTGTCGCTCATCGGCAAGGCCCGCGCGAACGGCACGCTGCGGCTGGCCGTACACGATCTGCGGACCTGGACCCACGACGTGCACCGCACCGTCGACGACACGCCCTACGGCGGCGGTCCGGGCATGGTCATGCGGCCGGAGCCGTGGGGTGAGGCCCTGGACGCGCTGGCGCCCGGCGAGCTGAGCCCGGACGGGCACACGCTGCCCCGGCTGCTCGTGCCGTCGCCCGCCGGCGTCCCGTTCACCCAGGCCCTGGCGCACGAGCTGGCCGCCGAGTCGCACCTGCTGTTCGCCTGCGGCCGGTACGAGGGCATCGACCAGCGGGTGCTGGACCACGCGGCGACCCGGATGCCGGTGACCGAGGTCTCCCTCGGCGACTACGTGCTGTTCGGCGGCGAGGTGGCCGTGCTGGTGATCCTGGAGGCGGTCACCCGGCTGCTGCCCGGTGTGCTCGGCAACGCCGGGTCGCTGGACGAGGAGTCGCACGCGCACGGGCTGTTGGAGGCCCCGCTCTACACGAAGCCGGCGAGCTGGCGCGGGATGGACGTGCCCGAGGTGCTGCGCTCCGGCGACCATGCCCGGATCGACCGCTGGCGGCGCGACGAGTCGCTGCTGCGGACCGCGGCCCGGCGCCCAGACATGATCGGCGCGCTGGCCCCGGAGGCGCTCGACGAGCGGGACCGGGCGACGCTGGACCGGGGCGGATTTTCCCCGCCACCGGGGCATGTGGCAAAGTAGAGGGGTTGCCGCATCCGTCCACGCCGTGGGCGGCTGCGAGGACCCTCGACCGGGGCCGGTCTCGCCGGCCACCACCCGGGGGTCAGAATCACCCATCCGCGCATCGACTGACGATGCGCCGTGAGCCTCACGAGGACGCAGCGATGAACATCCTGGACGCCCTTGACGCCCAGTCGAAGCGTACCGACCTGCCCGACTTCCGTGCCGGTGACACCGTCAAGGTGCACGCGCGGGTCGTCGAGGGCAACCGCTCCCGGGTCCAGATCTTCCAGGGCGTCGTCATCCGCCGCCAGGGTGACGGCCTGCGCGAGACCTTCTCGGTCCGCAAGGTCAGCTTCGGGGTCGGCGTGGAGCGGACCTACCCGCTCAACGGCCCGGGCATCGACCGGATCGAGGTCGTGACCCGCGGTGACGTGCGTCGCGCCAAGCTCTACTACCTGCGTGAGCTGCGCGGCAAGAAGGCCAAGATCAAGGAGCTGCGGGAGAAGCAGCCGGCGAACTGATCGCGTTCGCCACGCCGCCCGGCCTGCGCGGATGTCGTATCGACCAGACCGCATTACCCTGGTCGGTACGGGCGCAGCCGGACGGTGCGAAACGGTCCACTACCGCCCGTGGGGTCTCCGAGGGGACTCCCGGGCGGTAGTGTCGTTTCCGCGGACCGGAGAGTGGCATGGTGCAGATGGTTGACGAGGACGGCGCCGTCGATCCCTGGCGCCGGCGGGCCCGCCGCGGCCGCCGCCAGATGCCGCTCTGGCAGGAGCTGCCGCTGCTGCTGATCGTGGCGTTCTGCCTCGCGGTGCTGATCCGGACGTTCCTGCTCCAGGCGTTCTTCATCCCCTCCGGGTCGATGGAGGACACGCTGCTCGTCGGTGACCGGGTGCTCGTCAACAAGGTCGTCTACGACGTCCGGGATCCGATCCGCGGCGAGGTGGTGGTGTTCCGGGGCACCGACCGCTGGGTCGCCCAGGAGGCGCCCGCGCCGCCGACGAACTTCGCCGGCCGGGTCGGCCGCACGCTCGGTGACCTGGTGGGCGTCAGCCGCCCGGGCGAGAAGGACTTCATCAAGCGCGTCATCGGCGTACCGGGCGACAAGGTCTGGTGCTGCGACGACGGCCGGGTGGTGGTCAACGGGGTGCCGCTGGACGAGACGGCGTACGTCTCCGAGGACTCCCCGGTCGAGCTGCCACCCAATCCCAAGGAGTGCCGGTCCCGGCAGTTCACCGAGGTGGTGGTGCCGCCGGGGCAGATCTTCGTGATGGGTGACCACCGGCTGGTCTCGCAGGACGCCCGATGTCAGGGACCGGTGCCGATCGAGAACGTGGTCGGCCGCGCCTTCATGATCGTCTGGCCCTCGCAGCGGTGGACGAGTCTGCCCGTACCGGAGACCTTCGCGAGCGTGCCGCGCGCGGACGCCGCGGCGGCGCCGGGGCCGGTGCCGGTGGATCCCGACCCGGTCGGCGGCGTCGTCCTGATCCTCCCGGTCGCGGCGACGCTCACCGTTCTGGCGGGTTCGGGGCGACCGCGGCGTACCCGGCGACGTAGGCTCCACCCGTGATCGACGAGCAGACCGAGAAGCCCCGCAGCTCCTTCTGGAAGGAGCTGCCCATCCTCCTGGGCGTGGCGATCCTGGTCGCGGTGCTGGTGCGTGCCTTCGTGCTGCAGACCTTCTTCATCCCGTCGCCGTCCATGGAGAACACCCTCAAGATCGACGATCGGGTGCTTGTCAACAAGCTGGTCTACGACTTCCGCTCGCCGCACCGGGGTGAGGTCATCGTCTTCAAGGCGCCCACCGAATGGAGCGGCAACCCCGACGGCGAGGACTTCATCAAGCGGGTCATCGGCGTCGGCGGCGATCACGTGGTCTGCTGCGACCGCACCGGCGGCCAGGAGCGGCTGGTCATCAACGGCAAGCCGATCGACGAGCCGTTCGTCTTCCCCGGCAACAAGCCCGCCGACCAGGACTTCGACATCACCGTGCCGAAGGGGCGCCTGTGGGTCATGGGTGACCACCGGGAGGCGTCCGGCGACTCGCTGGAGCACTGGCAGCAGTCGGGCGAGGACATCAACGTCGCCACCATCCCCGAGGGCGAGGTCGTCGGCCGGGCCTTCACCATCTTCTGGCCGGTCAGCCGCGCGACCTGGCTCAGCGTTCCGAAGCAGTTCGACGGGATCCCCAATCCCTGAGCAGGCCCGCGCCACGCTGCGGCACGCCGGCCCGGCGCCGGCGGCGGGAGGGCGTGGTCGTTCGTCGCAGGCGTCTGGCAGGCTGGTGCGGTGACCGTCTACACCCCTCGTCGCGCGGCCCGGGTGCTGCTGGTCGACGCGTCCGACCGGGTGCTGCTCTTCGAGGGCAGTGATCCGGCCCGGCCGGGTCACCGCTACTGGTTCACCCCCGGCGGAGGGCTGGAGCCGGGGGAGTCCCCGGCCGACGGCGCCATTCGGGAGCTGGCCGAGGAGACCGGCCTGCGGCTGGCCCCGGCCGAGCTGGGCACGCCGGTCTGGTCGGACACGGTCGAGTTCCCCTTCGACGGGGTCTGGTACCGCCAGGAGCAGCAGTTCTACCTGGTCCGGGTGACGGTCTGGGACGTCGACACCGCGGGTTTCAACGACGTCGAACGGGCGAGCGTGCACGGGCACCGCTGGTGGCCGGTCACCGAGCTGGCCGCCACCGCCGAGCGCTACTACCCGCCGGACCTGCCCGGCCGGCTCGGCGCCGTGCTCGCGGGAGGCGCCGCATGCTGACCCCGCCGCGCACCGTGGTCCGCCGCGACGGCGGCCTGTACGCGCTGGAGCGCGCCCTGCAACGGCGTGGCTTCCGGCACGTGGCGGGCGCCGACGAGGCCGGCCGGGGCGCCTGCGCCGGGCCGCTGGTGGCCGCCGCCGCGATCCTGCCCGAGGGCCGGCGCGGCGAGATCGACGAGCTGGCCGACTCGAAGCTGCTCACCCCCGCCGCCCGCGAGCGCGTCTACGACGAGGTGGTGGCACGGGCCCTGGCGTACGCCGTGGTGGTCATCCCGGCCGAGGAGGTCGACGCCCGCGGGCTGCACGTGTGCAACCTCGCCGCGATGCGCCGGGCGCTCGCCTCGCTCACCACCCGCCCGGAGTACGTGCTGACCGACGGCTTCGGCGTCGACGGGCTGGACGTGCCGGGCCTGGCGGTCTGGAAGGGTGACCGGGTGGCCGCGTGTGTCGCGGCGGCGAGCGTGCTCGCCAAGGTCACCCGGGACCGGATGATGGTGGAACTGGACGGGCGGTTCCCCGGCTACGGCTTCGCCGAGCACAAGGGCTACATCACCGCCGAGCACAGCGCCGCCCTGCGCGCGCTCGGGCCCTGCCGGGAACACCGCTTCTCGTACGTGAACGTGGCCGCCGTCTCCGGACGGGACGGCCGGCCTCCCCGCGCCCGCCGACCGGTGGGCGCCGACGCGGCGTCGCCCGAGCCCGCGGCCGGGCTGCCGGGTCTCGGGCCCGGAGCGTTCGCCGGCCGCCCGGACGATCCGATGGGGCACTGCGGCGCGTCAGGGGGTACCGTCGGCGTGGCGTTGGGCGAGCAGCCGCGACCTCCGGCGTCGGTGGGGGAAGATGTGGTCATGGAAGGCGGAGTGCGATGAGCGCGGAAGATCTCGAGAAGTACGAGACCGAGATGGAGCTGCAGCTCTACCGGGAGTACCGGGACATCGTCCGCCAGTTCTCCTACGTGGTGGAGACCGAGCGCCGTTTCTACCTGGCCAACCAGGTCGACCTGCACGTGCGCAACTCCGACGGCGAGGTCTACTTCGAGGTCGAGATGCACGACGCCTGGGTGTGGGACATGTACCGCCCTGCCCGTTTCGTCAAGAATGTGCGAGTAATGACGTTCAAGGACGTCAATGTGGAAGAGCTTGAAAAGCCCGACATCTCGCTTCCCGCAGATTCCGGATTCGGGAGCTGACCGGAGGCGGCTGAACGCCCCCCGATCACTCCGCCGGCACGACCACCTCGACCCGCTGCACCAGGTTGTTCGCGAACCCGCCCCGGTTCCACGGCTGCTCGACCGGCTGGGTACGCCCCGACGCGTCGGTCGCCCGGGCGCCGAGCACGTACCGCCCCGGCGTCGCCGTCCAGTTCACCGACCAGCGGCGCCACGCCCACTCGCCTCCGGCCGGCTCGTCCAGGACCGCCGCTGTCCACGTCCCACCGCCGTCAGTCGTCACCTCGACCGAGGTCACCGGCGCGTGGCCGGACCAGGCCCGGCCGTCCAGAGTGCACGGACCGGGCCGCAGCACCCGGATGCGGGACATGAAATCCGGGAACCCGGGCGGACGTACCAGCGCACGCGGCTCGATCCGGGTCACCGGCACACCCGGGTCGTCGGCGTCGCGCCGCAGCCGGTAGGCCACCGCGTTCTGGTAGCCGTCGAACGGCTCGGTCGCCACGGTGATGTCGCGCAGCCACTTCACGTGCGCCATGCCGTACCAGCCGGGCACGATCAGGCGCAGCGGCGCGCCGTGCTGCGGCAGCAGGGGAGCGCCGTTCATCTCGTACGCCAGCAGCACCTCCTCGCGCAGCGCGTCGGCGACCGGCAGCGCCCGCTGGTAGTCCTGCTCGACGCCGCGCTCCACTCCGTGGTCCGCGCCGGTGAACACCACGCCCACCGCGTCGCCGGACAGGCCGGCCTCACGCAGCAGCGGTGCCAGCGGCGTACCGGTCCACTCGGCGTTGCCCACCGCCTCCACCAGCCAGGGCTGGCTGACCGGACGGGGACGCAGCAGCGCCCGGCCGTTGCCGGCGCACTCCAACGTCACGCGGTGGGTCACCCGGGGCCGGTCGCGCAGCGCCGCCAGGTCCAGCCGCAGTGGACGCTCGACCGCGCCGGACACGTTCAGCGTGTGCGCGGCCGGGTCGACGTCGGGGATGTCGTAGTGGATGAGCAGGTAGTGCAGGCCCGCCGGGGTCACGTCGTAACGCAGCGCCTCCAGCGGGATGCCGTGGTTACGCGCGGCGAGCTGAAGCTCCTCGGCGCTGATCGCCTCGTCCGGCCCGGCCACCCGCGAGGGCCGGCTGACGTCGTCCACAGTGGTCACGGCTGCTCCGTCCGCTCCAGCACGTCATAGCCCACGAACGTGAACATCCGTACCCCCGGCGCCAGCGGGCGGGGCGTGCCGGTGAAGCGGTGCGCACCGACGCCCACACCCTCGGCCGGGCTGTTCACCGCGACCGGCTCGAAGCCCTCCTCGGCGAACCACTCACAGATGACCGGCACCAGGTCCGGCTCGCGCCGGTGCCGCGTCCACAGCACCGTGCCGCCGGTGGCGCAGAGCGAGGCGCAGTGCCGCACCGTGGCCCGGATGTCGTCGTCGCTGATGTTGCCGAAGATGCCGCAGGCCAGCACCAGGTCCGCCGGGGCCAGATCGGCGTAGCGGTCGGTCAGCGAGGCGTCAGCGGTCACCACCTCCACGCCGGTGAGCCCCGCGTCGGCGGCGGCGCGGCGGGCCGGATCGGCGTTGCGCGGATCCAGCTCGACCAGGCGGGCGGTCACGTCGGCGCCCCGGGGATGGGCGGCCAGCACCGGGATCAGGTCGCGGCCCTGGCCCGCGCAGAGACTCAGCGCGCGCAGCGGCCCGGGCGGCGCCGCATCGAGGGCGTCGGCGACACGCTGCCGCACCTCGGCGAGCCGCCGGGCCAGTGCGGACTCGGGCTGGTCGTAGTCGCTGTGCCAGGCGTACCAGTCCTTCGTCACCCGGCCAGCATAGGCGTCCCGGCCGTAGCAGATCGGCCCCGATCTCGGCGCTCGTCCACAGTCGGTGCGTCGTCCACAGGGCGGACGGGTGGGGTGCGCGGGAGGGTGCCCGGGGTGGGCAGGGTGGTCGCGTGCGTTCCTCGATCTCACCCGCCGTGGTCTTGTTCCTCGTCGTCTGCCTGCCGGGGCCCTCCGCGTCTTCCCGGGCGACGCTGCCGGCCTCGGTCGGGCCGTTGTCGGGGTTACCTGCGGGTGCCCCGGCTTCTGGTCCTTCGGCGGCGGACGGCTCGGCTGCGGGACGTCGGGGTGCGTCCGGCGGGCGGTTCCGGTGGCCGCTGCCGGGCGCGCCCCGGGTGGTGCGGCGCTTCGACCCGCCGCCGCAGCCCTGGCTGTCCGGGCACCGGGGCGTCGACCTCGCCGCCGCGCCGGGCGCGCCGGTGCTGGCGGCCGGCGCCGGGACCGTCCTGTTCGCCGGCACCGTCGCCGGCCGGCCGGTGCTCACCGTCGGCCATTCCGGCGGGCTGCGCACCACATACGAACCGGTCCGCCCCGGGCTCACCGCCGGTACCCCTGTGGACGCCGGCACGCCGGTCGGCGACCTGCTCGCCGGGCATCAGGGCTGCGCCGAGGCGGCCTGCCTGCACTGGGGACTGCGACGCGACGCGGAGTACCTCGATCCGCTGGCCCTGCTCGGGCTCGGCCGGGTCCGGCTGCTCCCGCTGCACCCCGTCCCCGCCGGGTGATCGACTGTGTCGCTCAGCCCTGGGCGAGCAGCGTGGGCAGCCGGACGGCCAGCCGGTCGTACTCGTCGGGGGTGTTGTAGACCTGCCCGCACAACCGCAGGTAGCCGCGCCCGTTCCAGCCGGCGATCGACACCTCGGCGGCGAGCCGGTCCGCGATCCGGGCCCGCAGCTCCCGGGCCGCGTCCAGCGTCGTCGCGACACCGGGCGGCAGCGGCACGAGCCGCATGGCGACCGCCGGTCCGCCGGGCTCCGGCAGCCGCTCCGGCGCCACACCGAGCGCGTCCCCGACGACCCGTTGCCCGTACGCGGCCAGCGCCGCGTTGTGCGCGCGTACCCGGTCCACGCCGAGGCTGCGCAACGTGAACAGGCCCACCGGCGCGGCCAGCCAGCCGGTGTAGTCGAGCGTCGCCTGCCACTCGACCCGGATCGGGAAGCCGCTGTCCTGCTCCCACGAGACGACGAGCGGCTGGATCCTCTCCCGCCACTGCGGCGCCACCACGAGCACTGCGGTGCCGCGTGGCGCGTACGCCCATTTGTGCAGGTTGCCGACCCAGAAGTCGGCGCCCACCGACGCGACGGTGGCCGGCAGCATGCCGGGTGCGTGCGCGGCGTCCACCAGGACCGGCACGCCCTGTTCCCGGGCCACCGCGACGATCGCCGCGGCGGGGAACAGCCGTGCGGTCGGCGAGGTGAGCTGGTCGACGATCAGCAGCCTGGTACGCCCGGGGCGCAGCCCGCTGCGGACGATCTCGACCACCTCCTCGTCGGTGGCGGTCAGCGGCACCGGCAGGGTGCGGGACACCGCCCCGGTGCGGGCGCACTCCCGGGCGACCGACAGGGCCACCGCCCCGTACCCGTGGTCGGTGGTCACGATCTCGTCGCCGGGGCGCAGCGCCAGCGACTGCAACACCACCGCCGCTGCGGCGGTGACGTTGCCGACGAGCGCGGTGTTGCCCGGATCGGCGCCGAGGAACGTGGCCAGGTGCCGGCGGGCGTGGGCGATCCGGTCGACCAGGCCCTGCGTGAAGAACCGCAGCGGGTTGGCCTCCATCTCGTCGCGCAGGCGCTGCTGGGCGCGCTGCACGGCGATCGGTACGGCGCCGAACGCGCCGTGGTTGAGGTGGCTGACGGAGGGATCGAGGGAGAAGAGCAGCCGAGCCCCGGGAATCGGCTCGGGTGGCTGCGGCACCGTCATCCGTCGATCCTAGCCCGGGATGGATCATGCGCTGCCCGGATTCGGCGGTCAGGCGCGGGGGTGGGCCTGGCGGTACGCGGCGCGGAGCCGCTCGACCGAGACGTGCGTGTAGATCTGGGTGCTGGCGAGCGACGAGTGCCCCAGCAGCTCCTGCACGGCGCGCAGGTCCGCGCCCCCTTCGAGCAGGTGCGTCGCTGCGGAGTGGCGCAGCCCGTGCGGCGTGACCCGTGGTACCCCGGCGGCACCGGCCCACCCGGACACGATCCGCCGCGCGGTGGTCGGGTTGAGCCGCCCGCCCCGGGCTCCGAGCAGTAGTGCCCGGCCCGAGCCCGGGGTCAGCAGAGCAGGCCGGCCGTCGCGCAGCCAGGCGTCGAGCGCCCGCTGGGCCGGCACTCCGTAGGGCACCGACCGTTCCCGCCCGCCCTTGCCCAGCACGCGTACCACCCGGCGGGCCTGGTCGACGTCGGTGACGTTGAGGCCGCACGCCTCGCTGACGCGTACCCCGGTGCCGTAGAGCAGTTCGAGCAGCAGCCGGTCGCGCAGCAGCACCGCGCCGGCCGGTCCGTCGCCGGCCGGTTCGGCGGACGCCGGCTCGGCGACCGTTCCGTGGTCGTCTCCGAGTCCTACGCCGTCGGGGTGGGCCGTCGGGGGGTCGGCCTCGGCCGGGCCCGGGTGCTGCCGCGACGGGGCCTCCACGAGAGCGGCGGCCTGGTCGGCCCGCAGCACGGTGGGCAGTTCCCGCCGTGCGCGAGGGCTGGCCAGCGGCGCGGCGAGGTCGTCGGCGAGCAGGCCGGTCCGGTGCGCCCAGGCGCTGAACGTCCGGGCCGCCGCGGCGCGTCGCGCCATCGTCGTCCGGGCCGCACCCATGGTCCGCTGCTTCGCCAGCCAGCTGCGCACCACGGCGAGGTCCAGCTCCGGCAGTTCGGCGCAGCCCATCCGGACGGCGTGGTCCAGCAGCGACACGAGATCCGTGACGTACGCCCGGACGGTGTGGACGGAGCGGTTGCGGACCCGCGACAGGTGGTCGGCGAAGTCGTCCACCGCCTCGCGCATCGAGGCAGGCAGTTCCTCGTGTGCGTCCCGGGTGCCGCGCTGCCGCTTGCTCACCGGTGCACCCGGTCCTGGCGCACACGGTCGCGGCGGCGAGAGCGGACGGCGATCACCGCTCCAGCGTAAGGCCGGAGCGCTGCCGTTCGCCGTGCCGTTGCTCTCGTCCTCGCGGTGGGCACGTGGGTTGTGCCGTCCGCCACGTCGCCCGCGTCCTTCCGGCGTGGGATACGTGACGACGCGCTGAGCGGGGTGGCAGAGGCCGGTCTGGACAGGGGAAACTCATGCTGCGGCACGCTCCGGTGCGGCGACCGGCGGGCAGCGTGGCCGGGCCGGCCCCGACGGAGGGTCGATCCGGCCGCGATCAGGCCAGTGCGTCCCCGTGACGGTGACGCCGGTACGAGGAGGCCGAGAGTGGGAGTGGACGCCGTCCTCTACCGGCAGATATCGGCGGGCACCGGTCGTCGTCGGCCCGCGTACGTCTCGATCGAGGCCGTGGCGGATCCGCAGGACGTGCTGCTCGACCTGCTCAGGCGTGTCCGGGGCGGTGGGCGGACCCCGCTGCTGGACCGCGTCGACCCGCTCGGCGAGCTGACAGTGGGCGCCGAGCGGATGCCGCAACTGCTCGCCGAGCTGCGGTGCCTGGCCGAGGTGGCCGGGGCGCCGGTGGAGGTCGACCACGTGCACCGGCTGGCCCGGCTCGTCCGCCGATGTGCCGAGGGCCGCAACGCCGAGATCCGGTTCGAGGGCGACTGACGCGTTCACGAGCGGTCGACCGGTGGTGGCGGTGCGAGCGCGTAGCCGTCGTCGCGGCGTACCACCATCGCCAGTTCCTCCAGCATGGACAGTTTGCGCATGGCGGTGCGCAGGTCCACGCCCGCCCGCGCCGCGACGCTCTCCACGTCGAGGGCCCGGCGGCGGGGCAGCGCCTCCAGCACCTGGGTGGCCTCCTCGTCGAGCCGGTCCCGGGGGCGTTCGGGCGCCCGGGCGGGCGGGGCCAGGTCGTACCCGATGCGTCCCACCTCCTCCAGCACGTGCGCGACGTTCGCGACCAGCCGGGCCTCCGGCCGCTCCCGCAGCACCTCGTGCCCACCGACCGACATCGCTGAGGTCACCGGACCGGGCACCACCATCGCCGGGCGGCGCAGGCCGAGCGCCCGGTTGAGCGTCTGGGTGGCGCCGCTGCGGGCGGCGGCCTCGACGAGGACCGTGCCGTTCGTCGCCGCCGCGATGACCCGGTTGCGGATGAGGAACCGGGGCCGCAGCGGCTCCGCGCCCGGAATCCATTCGCTCACCAGCAGGCCGGTCTCGGCGATCCGGTCGAACAGCGCGGCGTTGCCCATCGGGTACGGGCGGTCCACCCCGCAGGCGAGCACGGCGACGGTGCGCCCGCCCGCCGTCAGCGCCCCGCGATGCGCGGCGGCGTCGATGCCGAACGCCCCACCGGACACGACTGTCCACTCCCGGTCGGCCAGGCCGTAGCCCAGCTCGGTGGCGATGTGCGCACCGTAGGGGGTGGCGGCACGCGCGCCGACGACCGCCACCGAGCGCGCCAGCGCCTCACCGAGCGGCCACGCTCCGCGTACCCAGAAACAGAGCGGCGGATCGGTCTCCACGTCGACCCGCCGGGTGGCGCCGGAGAGCGCCAGCAGGCGCAGGTCGCCGACCTGGGTGGGCCATTCGTCGTCGTCCGGGGTGACCAGCCGGGCCCCGAGCCGTTCGCCGCGGGCCAGCGCGTCGGCGGCGACCGCCCGGGCGTCACCGGCGGCGCCGCGCGCCGCGACGGCCGACCGCAGCGTCCGCTCCGGTGCCCCGCCGGACAGCAGCAGATCGAGTGCCGCGACCGGGCCGAGCCGCTCGACCAGGGCGTATACCGACCGGGTGCCGGGTTCGGCGAGCCAGGTGAGCGCTACCCGCGCCAACCGGCGGTCGTCGGCGCTCACGCGACCTCTCCCGTCCGGAGCTGGATGGCCTCCGCCACGTCGTCGTGGGCGGGCCGGTCCCGCCCGTCCAGGTCCGCGATGGTCCAGGCGAGGCGGAGTACGCGGTCGTAGCCGCGCGCGGACAGCGAACCGGTGTCGAGCCGGCGGCGCAGATCCGTGGTGACCCGGGCGGGCAGGTGCCACGGCGGCCGGCGCAGGTACGGGCCGGGGACGTCGGCGTTCACCCGGTGCCCGGTGGCCGTCCAGCGCTCGGCGGCGGCGTGCCGCGCGGCGACCACCCGGGCGGCGACGGTGGTCGAGGACTCCTGAGCGGCGTCGGTGCGCAGTAGCTCCGCCGCGCGTACCGCCTTCAGCCGGACCTGCACGTCCACCCGGTCGAGCAGCGGACCCGACAGCCGCCCCAGGTAGCGTCGCCGGGCCAGCGGCGGGCACTCGCAGTCGACGTCACCGGAGGGTTTCGCGCAGGGGCAGGGGTTCGCCGCCAGCACCAGTTGGGTGCGGGCCGGGTACTCGGTGCCGCCCCGGGTACGCGCCACCCGCACCCGGCCGTTCTCCAGCGGCTGCCGCAACGCCTCCAGCGCGCCCTTGCTGAACTCGGGCGCCTCGTCCATGAACAGGACCCCGCGGTGGGCGAGCGACACCGCGCCGGGCCGGGCCAGCCCGGAACCGCCTCCGACGAGTGCGGGCACCGTGGCGGTGTGGTGCGGCGCCTGGAACGGGGGACGGCGCAGCAGCCCGCCGCCGGGTGGCAGCAGGCCGGCGATCGAGTGCAGCGCGGTCACCTCCAGGGCTGCCTCGTCGTCCAGCGCGGGCAGGATCGACGGCAGCCGCTCGGCGAGCATGGTCTTGCCGGCGCCGGGTGGGCCGAACAGCGCGAGGTGGTGGCCACCGGCGGCGGCGATCTCCAAAGCGCGCCGTCCGAGCGGTTGCCCGGCCACATCGGCCAGGTCGGGCCCGGCCGTGCCGCCGGCCGGGACGTGGGCGGGCGGGGCGAGCAGCGGGCTGCCGTCGCGGACGTGGGCGACGAGCCGGTGCAGCGTGTCGACCGCGTGCACGCGTACGCCCGGGATGACTGCCGCCTCGGCGGCGTTGCCGGCGGGTACGACGACGCGGGTGTGCCCGGCGCGGGCGGCGGCGGCGACCATCGGCAGCGTGCCGCGGACAGGGCGTACCGCGCCGTCGAGGCCGAGTTCACCGAGCACGACAGTGGCGTCCAGGGCGACCGGCGGCAGCTCGCCCGAGCCGGCCAGGACGGCGAGCGCGATGGCGAGGTCGAACGCCGAGCCGTACTTCGGCAGGGTCGCGGGGAGCAGGTTGAGGGTGATGCGCCGGTTGGGCCACTTCTGGCCCGAGTTGACGATCGCGGCGCGGACCCGGTCGCGCGCCTCGTGCAGCGCGGTGTCCGGCAGGCCGGAGATGATCACGGCGGGCAGTCCGGGAGCCAGGTCGGCCTCGACCTCGACGAGATGGCCGGCGACTCCGGCCAGGCCGACGCTCAGCACTTTCGCGTACCCCATGTCAGAACGCGCCGCGGAGGTGCTCGACGCGGGCGGGGCCGGTGAGCGGGAGCCGGACGGAGAGCACGTCGAAGCGGACCTCGTCGGCGGTGGTGCCGGTCTCGGCGAGCCAGCGCGCGGCCAGGCCGCGCAGCCGGCGGGCCTTGGCCCGCACGACGGCCTCGGCGGGGGAGCCGAACTGCTCGGTGCGGCGGGTCTTCACCTCGCAGATGGCGAGGACCGGGCCCTCCCAGGCGATGATGTCGATCTCGCCCTCGGGGCAGCGCCAGTTGCGGGCGACCGGGCGCAGGCCCGTCTCGATCAGGTGCCGTAGCGCGCACCGCTCGCCGTACGCCCCGACGGCTCGGTTCCGGTTCGTCATGCCGGCCAGGATGCGACCGGACGCCACCGTCACGGGTGACGCGGATCGGTTGCCTGTGGACAAGGTGCCGCCTGTGGACGGAACGACGATCATGAGCCCGATCTGCTACGGAGCGGCACGTCCCCTGCCGGGACGTCGCGCCGATCTTCACGCCGTCGGCTACTGAGCGTGTTTTGTCGGCGACCCGGCGATTTCGACGCTGACCTGGGCCGATCCGCGGGAGGCCCGAATGGCGTCGCTGGTGCCCGTCGCATACCGTGCCGGTCGTGGACGGACGACGCAGCTATTCCGAGGATGAGCAGGGGTCGCGATGGGGCGACCGGGGATACGAGTCGGACTGGCGCGCCGCGGGCGAGCCCCGCTACCGCGACGACGACTACCGCACGCCCGAGCAGCGCGCCGGTGAGAACCGGTACGCCGAGCCGGGCCGGTACTCCGCCGCCGATCCGCTGGTGGACGACACGAGCAGCTGGCGGTCGCAGCGTCCGGACGACCCGGAGGTCTCCGGTGAGCTGCCCGGGTCGCGCGCCGGCCGTCGCGCGGCACGCGAGTCGGCGGCCGACCCGCTCGCCGCGGTGTCCCGCAGCGGCGTCGACGCGCTCGGCACCGCCGCGCACGGCAACCCGCTGTCGAGCACGCTCGGTACGCCGGCGACCGCCCCGCTGACCGGCGCCGCACCGGCCGGTGCCGACCCGTACGGCCTCATCGCCCACGGCAGCGACCCGGCGGGCGGCGTGGGCGTCGACGCCCGGAGCGCTGCCGCCGGCGTCGAGAAGCCCCGGCTCAGCCCGATCGGCGGCTACCCGGTCGTCGAGCCGGCGCCCGGTGCCGACGGCGGGGCCGAATCGGCCGCCGCGGCACGGCTGAATCCCGGCGAGGCCACTCCGCTGCGGATCGGCGAGCGTCCGGGTGGTCCGGCCCAGCCGGCGGCGACCCCGAACCCGCTGGAGATGCCGACCGGCCCGATGCCGGCACTCATGCCCCGACCGGACGGTCCGCCGCCCGGTGACGGCGTCTACCGGACCCGGCGCCCCGCGCTGGCGGTGCTGCTGGCGGTGATGGTGCTGGTGCTGGAGGTGCCGGCGGTGCGGGTGTTGCTGCACGGCCTGTTCGGTGACCCGGTGTCGACGTCGCACGTCGTGGTGGGCATCTTCCTGGTGGTCGGCCTGCCGATCTTCGGCACCGGCCTGTACGGGCTGCGTACCGGCGGGCTGGCGCTCGCCGACGGCAGCCGGGGCTGGCTGCGCCCGCCGACCGCCTACCTGACCGTCGGGCTGGTCCTCTTCCTCGCCGCCGCCCTCGCGGCGGGATGAGCGGTTGACCGACCGCTGAGCCAGTACGCCGGAGTGGCGGTGTCACCGACAGGTTGACACCGCCACTTCGCCGTACCTGCGTCGATCAAGCCGGCCTCCCGCACCCGGGGGCCGGGCAGCGGAGAGGGCGCGTACACTGGTCGACTGGCGACCGCCTCGCGCGGTCGACCTCGCGTGCCCTCTCCACGGTCTCCTCCGTGGGGCGACGGCCTCCCTGGTCCCGGTCTGACGTACCGGGCCCACCCTGGCCGGCGATCGGGCGCCAGGCGTCCGGCCGCCGGCTGGACGGACAACCAGGGACAACGTAGGAGTAACCCACCATGGCCGTCGTGACCATGCGTCAGCTGCTGGAAAGCGGTGTGCACTTCGGGCACCAGACCCGCCGCTGGAACCCGAAGATGAAGCGCTTCATCTTCACCGAGCGCAACGGTATCTACATCATCGACCTGCGCCAGACGCTCGACTACATCGAGAAGGCGTACGAGTTCGTCCGCACCACCGTCGCCGGTGGCGGCAGCATCCTGTTCGTCGGCACCAAGAAGCAGGCCCAGGAGGCCATCGCCGAGCAGGCGACCCGGGTCGGCCAGCCGTACGTCAACCACCGCTGGCTCGGCGGCATGCTGACCAACTTCCAGACCGTGTACAAGCGGCTGCAGCGGATGAAGGAGCTGGAGGCCCTGGGTGACCTGAGCGGCACCGCCGCCGGTTACACCAAGAAGGAGACGCTCCAGCTCTCCCGCGAGAAGATCAAGCTCACCAAGACCCTCGGTGGTCTGCGGGACATGCAGAAGCTCCCGGCCGCGGTCTGGATCGTCGACACCAAGAAGGAGCACATCGCCGTCGACGAGGCCCGCAAGCTGGGCATCCCGGTGATCGCGGTGCTCGACACCAACTGCGACCCGGACGAGGTCGACTTCCCGATCCCGGGCAACGACGACGCCATCCGCTCGGCCGAGCTGCTGACCAAGGTCGTGGCCGCCGCCGTCGCCGACGGCCTGATCGCCCGTTCCGGCCGTAACCGGGGCGCGGACGAGAAGCCCGAGGCCGGCCAGGTCGGCGCCGACGAGCCGCTGGCCGAGTGGGAGCGCGAGCTGCTCGAGGAGCCGAAGAAGGCCGACGAGCAGCCCGCCGCCGCCGCTGCCGCCGAGCCGGCCGCGCCGGCCGCCGAGCAGCCGGCGACCGCCTCCGCGGAGTGATCTCGCCGTCGCGTCCCCACCGTCCGGGTTCCCGGCGGTGGGGACGTGACGGGTACGCCGGGCAGAACCGGCCCGGAACCGGGTAACCAGCACCCCAGACCACCTCACTGACACCGAAGAGAGAGTCATGTCCAACTTCACCGCCGCGGACGTCAAGAAGCTCCGCGACCTCACCGGCGCCGGCATGATGGACTCCAAGAAGGCGCTGACCGAGGCCGAGGGCCACTTCGACAAGGCCGTCGAGATCCTGCGCGTCAAGGGCGCCAAGGACGTCGGCAAGCGGGCCGGGCGCACCGCCGCCAACGGTCTGATCGCCCACTCCGGCCAGGCGCTGCTCGAGCTCAACTGCGAGACCGACTTCGTCGCCAAGAACGACGCCTTCATCGCGCTGGCCCAGCAGCTGGTCGAGCACGGCGTGGCCAGCGGCGCCACCAACGCCGAGGAGCTGCTCGCCAGCAGCATCGACGGCAAGAGCGTGGCCGACCTGATCCAGGAGCAGTCCGCCAAGATCGGCGAGAAGCTGGTGCTCAACCGCTTCGCCAAGCTGGACGGCACCACCGCGGTCTACATGCACCGCAAGAGCCAGGACCTGCCCCCGGCGGTCGGCGTGCTGGTCGAGTTCACCGGCAAGTCGGACGAGGCGGCGGACGCCGACGCGCGCGCCGTGGCCATGCAGATCGCCGCGATGCGGCCGAAGTTCCTCACCCGCGACGAGGTGCCGGCCGAGACCGTCGAGTCCGAGCGGCGCATCGCCGAGCAGACCGCCCGCGAGGAGAACAAGCCCGAGGCGGCGCTGCCGAAGATCGTCGAGGGCCGGGTCAACGCCTTCTTCAAGGACTTCGTCCTGCTGGAGCAGGCGTCGGTCGCCGACAACAAGAAGACCGTCAAGCAGGTGCTGGCCGACGCCGGCATCGAGGTGACCCGCTTCCTGCGGTTCGAGGTCGGCCAGGCCTGAGCCGCCGCACCGGGCCGGACGGCCCGGGGCACAGGGGAGAACGTCGACGAGGAGGCCGCCGGTGTACGCGACAGGCACCGCGGCCTCCTCGTCACATAGGGTCGGCAGGGGCACGTACGCGACGCTCGCGCGATGCGCGGGGAGAAGGGGCGGGGCGGATGACGCAGGTTGTGAGTGACCGGAGCCTGGCGGCGGAGGACCCGACCGCCCCTCCGCCCGGTCGGTCCCGCCGGGTGGTGCTGAAGCTCTCCGGTGAGGTCTTCGGCGGCGGCGCGATCGGCGTCGACCCCGACGTCGTACAGGGCATCGCCCGCCAGATCGCCACCGTGGTACGCCGCGGCGTGCAGGTGTCGGTGGTGGTCGGCGGCGGCAACTTCTTCCGCGGCGCCGAGCTGCAGAAGCGCGGCATGGACCGGGCCCGCGCCGACTACATGGGCATGCTCGGCACGGTCATGAACTGCCTGGCCCTCCAGGACTTCCTGGAGAAGGAGGGCATCGAGACCCGGGTGCAGAGCGCCATCACGATGGCCCAGGTCGCCGAGCCGTACATCCCGCTGCGCGCGATCCGCCACCTGGAGAAGGGCCGCGTGGTCATCTTCGGCGCGGGTGCCGGCATGCCGTACTTCTCCACCGACACGGTCGCCGCCCAGCGGGCGCTGGAGATCCGCGCGGACGTGGTGCTGATGAGCAAGAACGGCGTGGACGCGGTCTACACCGCCGACCCCCGGATCGACCCGACCGCGAGCAAGCTCGACTCGATCACCTTCTCCGAGGTGCTGCGCCGTAACCTGCGGGTGGCCGACGCCGCCGCGTTCAGCCTCTGCATGGAGAACGGCCTGCCGATGCTGGTCTTCGGCGCCCAGGGCGACGACACCATCGTCCGGGCCGTCGGCGGCGAGAAGATCGGCACCCTGATCACCGCCTGACCGGCCCGCCGGACCGGCAGCGGTCCCTCTGCCACGGCAGCACCCGCACCACACACGACGAGCGACAGAAGGAGGCGAGGAGACCGGTGATCGACGACACCCTCCTCGAGGCGGAGGAGAAGATGGAGCGTGCCATCGAGCACGCCAAGGAGGAGTTCGGCGGCATCCGTACCGGACGCGCCAACGCCGCCATGTTCTCCCGGATCGTCATCGACTACTACGGCAGCCCGACCCCGCTGCCGCAGATGGCGTCCATCGCGGTGCCCGAGCCGCGCATGGTGATCATCAAGCCGTACGACAACTCGCAGCTGGGCGCCATGGAGAAGGCGATCCGCGACTCGGACCTCGGGGCCAACCCGAACAACGAGGGCAACCAGCTCCGCATCGTCCTGCCGCAGATGACCGAGGAGCGGCGCCGCGACATGATCAAGGTCGCCCGGCAGAAGGGCGAGGAGGCCAAGGTCGCCGTCCGCAACATCCGCCGCAAGGCCAAGGAGGAGCTGGACCGCCTGGTCAAGGACGGCGAGGTCGGCGAGGACGAGGGCCGGCGCGCGGAGAAGGAGCTGGACGACCTGACCCAGCGCTTCGTCGCCAGCGTCGACGAGCTGGTCAAGCACAAGGAGAGCGAGCTGCTCGAGGTCTGAGCACCCGCGTACCTCGCACGGCACCGCGCGCCGTCGCCCGCCCGGGCGGCGGCCCGGTGCCGTCGTCGTGCCCGGCGGCGCACACCCTCGGGGCCGCGACGGGTGCAGTAGGCTCGGCACGATTCCCGACCACCACGGGGTGAACGGCGGGAGTCGCCCGGCCGTCGGTCGGTAAACAGGAAGTCTCACGCCGGTAGGGGATGGTCTTGGTCTTGCGTCATGTGGTGGCTCTCGTACCGGCTGCCGGTGCGTGATGTCCCACCCCGACCCCTACGGCAACACCGAGTCGCGTGGCTGGGACCGCCCGGCCGCTCCGGCCCTGCCCTGGCCGGACACCGACCTGGAGCCCGGCCCCTGGCGACCCGGCCCGGCCGCGCACACCCACCCCGCCGAGCCGGACA
Source organism: Micromonospora sp. AB353 (assembly GCF_049538395.1). NCBI lineage: Bacteria > Bacillati > Actinomycetota > Actinomycetes > Micromonosporales > Micromonosporaceae > Micromonospora > Micromonospora sp. AB353. The sequence goes on from NZ_JBMVFV010000040.1 coordinate 46,869, forward strand.
CCCACGCCCGCCCCGGCGCCGGTCCGGACACGTATGCGGGATCTGACACCTACGCCGGTCCGGACACCTACGCCGGGCCGTACCCGACGAACTCCCGGCACCACGACGGCCCGGGCCGCTACGACGGACCGCCGGCCGGCGACCGCGGCCGGCCCGCCGGGCCGGACCACGACGGTCCGTGGGGTGAGCCCGCCCGCGACGACGAGTACCCGACCGCGCAGATCGCGCCGGTGCGCGACGAGCCCACCGAGCAGATCCCGGCGGTACGCGACGAGCCCGCCTCGGAGCCGCCGGCCGGCCGCCGCGGGCCCGGACGCCGGCGGGCGAGCGCCGAGCGCCCGCCGACCACCGTTCCGAAGACGTCCCGGGCGGGGCGCAACCTGCCGGCCGCGATCGGTGTCGGGGTGGCCCTCGGCGCGGCGGTCGTGGTGCCGCTGTTCTTCTTCATGCCGGCGTTCCTCGCCGTGCTCGCGACCGCCGTGGGGATCGGCATCTGGGAGATGGCCCGCGCGGTACGCCGTAGCGGCGCCCACCCGCCGCTGGCGCCGCTCGTCGCCGGTGGCGTGATCACCGTGGGCCTGGCCTGGTACGCGGGCCCCGACGCGCTCTGCCTCGGCCTGCTGGTCACGGTGCTGGGCACGATGATCTGGCGGCTGGGCGACGGGCCCGGCAACTACCAGCGCGACCTGACCGCGGCCACCCTGATCGCGGTGTACGTGCCGTTCCTCGCCGGGTTCGCGGCGATGCTCGCGGCGGCACCTGGTGACGGGCACCTGCGGGTGCTGGTGACGCTGGCGGCGGTGGTGCTCTCCGACACCGGCGGGTACGCCGCGGGCGTGTCGTTCGGCAAGCACCCGATGGCGCCCACGATCAGCCCGAAGAAGTCCTGGGAGGGCTTCGCCGGCTCGGTGACCGCCGCGGCGGCGGGCAGCGCGGCGCTGCTGTGGGCGTTGTTCGACGTGGCCCCCTGGTGGGGTGCGCTGTTCGGGATGGCGATCTCGGTCTCGGCGGTGCTCGGTGACCTCGCCGAGTCGATGATCAAGCGGGATCTCGGCGTCAAGGACATGAGCAACCTGCTGCCCGGGCACGGCGGCCTGATGGACCGGCTCGACTCGATCCTGTTCGCCGTCCCGGTGGCGTACCTGCTGCTCGCCGTCTTCGTCCCGGTGGTGAACTGAGGCATGCGTCACGGCGGCGACCCGCTGCGGGCCGGGTGGCCGGGGGCGATTCGACACGTACGGACGGGTGCGTCCGGGCGGGAGCGTGTCAGACTGGACGCGCCATGACGAGTCTTCCGCTGATCTCCGTAGACCCCGACGCCCGCGGCCGCCGGCCCGCGATGCCTCCCCGCCACCTCGCCGACCTGGACCTGCCGGGCCGCCAGGCGCTCGTCACCGAGCTGGGTGAGCCCGCGTTCCGCGCCAAGCAGGTCTCCAACCACTACTTCGGCCGCCTGGTGCGCGACGCGGAGCGGATGACCGACCTGCCGGCGGCGACCCGGGAGCGGCTGGCGGGTGAGCTGCTGCCCACGCTGCTCACCCCGGTCCGTGAGCTGGCCTGCGACGACGGCGCGACCCGCAAGGCGCTCTGGCGGCTGCACGACGGCTCGCTGGTGGAGAGCGTGCTGATGGGCTACCCGGACCGGGTGACCGTCTGCATCTCCAGCCAGGCCGGCTGCGGCATGGCCTGCCCGTTCTGTGCCACCGGCCAGGCCGGGCTGACCCGCAACCTGTCCACCGCCGAGATCGTCGACCAGGCGGTCTACCTGGCCGGGGTGGCCGCCTCCGGCGCCGTGGCCGGGTCCCCGCCGCGGCTGTCGCACGTGGTGTTCATGGGCATGGGCGAGCCGCTCGCGAACTACTCGCGGGTGGTGGCGGCGATCCGCCGGCTGGTCGCCCCGGCACCGGAGGGACTGGGCCTGTCGCAGCGGCACATCACCGTCTCGACCGTCGGTCTGGTGCCGGCGATCCGCCGACTGGCCAGCGAAGACCTCTCGGTGACCCTTGCGCTGTCGCTGCACGCCCCCGATGATGAGCTGCGCGACGAACTCGTCCCGGTCAACCAGCGCTGGAAGGTGTCCGAGGTGCTGGACGCGGCGTGGGACTACGCGGCCACGACGGGGCGTCGCGTGTCCATCGAATACGCGATGATCAAGGACGTGAACGATCAGCCGTGGAGAGCCGATCTGCTCGGGCGGCTACTGGCCGGCAAGCTGGCCCACGTGAACCTGATCCCGCTCAACCCGACTCCGGGCAGCCGCTGGGACGCCAGCCCGAAGCCGGTCGAGCGGGAGTTCGTCCGGCGGTTGCGCGACGCCGGGGTGTCGACCACGGTGCGCGACACCCGGGGACGCGAGATCGACGGGGCCTGTGGGCAGCTCGCCGCCGCCGGGGACACGGACGGCGACTCACGCGCGGCAACGGCGTAGCGGTACGAGACCAGGAGACATAGTGGCGAGTCAGGGTCAGCGTTTCCGGCGTAAGGCGCTCCGCCGGGGCTACAAGGTCGACGAGGTCGACGCCTTCCTGGACCGGGTCGAGGCGACACTCGACGGCCAGCCGATCGGCGCGCCCGTGGCCTCCCAGGAGGTCCACGACGTCGTCTTCCGGGTCCGGTTCAACGGCTACGACGAGTGGCAGGTCGACCTGCACCTCGACCGGGTCGAGCGACAGCTCGCCGAGCTGGAGGAGCGCGGTGGCGCGCCGGCCGGGCGCGGTGGCGACCCCCGGATGGCCGACCGGCTCGGCCCGCCGATGCGCGACGACCGGGGCATGTCGCCGGTGCCGCAGCCGCCGATGCCGCCCCGGCAGATGCCCGCCCAGCCCGGCCCGCCCGCCGACCGGTACGGCAACCGCTACGACGAGCCGACCGGCGCGTTCGCCGGTGGCTACGACGGTCCGCGCGGTGGCTACGACGGCCCCCGCGGCCCGGGTGGCCCCGGCCCGATGGGCCCGGGCGCGCCGATGGGGCACGGCGGCCCGCCGCCGCGCGGCCTGCCGCCCGGCCCGGGCGGTTACGGTCCGCCGGACAACGGCCCCGGCGGCTACGGCCCGCCGGACAACGGTCCCGGGGGGTACGGTCCCCCGGACAGCGGCCCCGGCGGGTACGGCCAGGAGGAGCGCTTCGACGGGTTCGAGGCCGGTCGGCGTGCCCGTGCCGACATGACCGCAGAGATCCGCATGCCCGAGCGTGAGCTGCGTGGCCGTGGTCCCGGTGGCCCGCCGGCGCTTCCGCAGCAGGGTTACGGCGCACCGGAGCCCGGCTACGGCCCGCCGGAGCAGGGTTACGGGCCGCCGGACCAGGGCTACGGTCCGGGCCCCTCGATGACCGGCCCGCCGCTCGTGAGCCCGCCGGTCGCCGGTCCGCCGATGGTGGGGCCGCCGATGGCCGGCCCGCCCGGCAGTGACCTGCACCGGGTCGACCAGATCCGGCGCAGCTTCCAGGTCCGGCGGTTCGGCAGCGGGTACGACCCGGACCAGGTCGACCGGTTCTTCGAGACGCTGCTCGGCGGCATGCAGGGGCGCAACCCGATGCCGGTGAACCCGAAGGAACTCGACACGCTGCGCTTCGGGCTGGTGCCCGGTGGCTACTTCGAGGCCGAGGTCGACGCGGCGCTCAAGGACGTGCAGGACATCCTGCTCGGCCGCTGACCCCGCCTCCCGAGACGACGAAGGGCCCGCCCCCCGGTGAGGGGGCGGGCCCTTCGCGCACTACCGTGGGCGCCGCGCGTCAGGACCGCAGGCCGTTGCGGCGCAGCACGGCGTCGCCGATGACGATGGCGATCAGCAGTCCGGCGATCCCGAACAGCCAGATGTGCTCCACCCGGCCCTCCTCGATCCCGCAGAGCGCCATCAGAACCAAAGCCACCGCCGACAGCACCGCACCGATCCGTCCGGACTTGCGGTGTCCGGGCTTGTGCTGATCTGGCGCGGTTACCGGCTCGTCTCCTGCCACTGTCGGTCCTTCCCTCGCGATCGGATCTCCGATCAGTCTGGCACGGCCCCAACCGGGCCCGGCGCAGGGTCCGACCTCCTGTGCCGGGGATGACCCGGGCGGGCGACAGCGGGCGGGCGGTGCGGCCCGGGTCGTTGGTCCCGTACCGGTGGGGGCGGATGGCCACTACCGGCGTCGCGGGACGGCGAGCACACTGCCTCCGGTAGCGTCTTGACGTACACCTTGATGCCTTTTTGAGGAGGACTGCGGTGCGAGTGACCGGTACGGGGCATGCCAGCATGCGGATCGACACGGCCGCGGGCAGCATCCTGTGCGACCCGTGGGTCAACCCCGCCTACTTCGCCTCGTGGTTCCCCTTCCCGGACAACTCCCTGCTCGACTGGGCGACCCTCGGCCAGGTCGACTACCTGTACGTGTCGCACCTGCACCGGGACCACTTCGACGCGAAGCACCTGCGGGACTTCGTGTCGAAGGACGCCACCGTCCTGCTGCCCGAGTTCCCCACCTCGGAGATGGAGGACGAGTTCCGGGAGCTGGGCTTCACCAAGTTCCTCAAGGCCCCGAACGAGCAGGTCGTGGAGCTACCCGGCGGCCTGAAGATCATGATTCAGGCGCTGACCAGCCCGACCGACGGCCCGATCGGCGACTCGTCGCTCTGGGTCGAGTACGACGGCGTGCGGCTGCTCAACCAGAACGACGCCCGCCCGACCGACCTGAGCGTGTTCGCCGAGCTGGGCCACGTGCACGCGCACATGCTCCAGTTCTCCGGCGCGATCTGGTACCCGATGGTCTACGAGCTGCCGCAGGCGGCGAAGACCGCGTTCGGCAAGCAGAAGCGGGACCGGCAGTTCGACCGCACCTGGCGCTACATCGACGACCTGAAGGCCGACCACGTCTTCCCGATCGCCGGCCCGCCGTGCTTCCTCGACGACGCGCTGTGGCAGTTCAACGACATCTTCGGCGACGAGGGCAACATCTTCCCCGACCAGTCGGTGTTCCTCGCCGAGTACGCCAAGGTCGGCGGCACCAACGGCATCGTGCTGCTGCCGGGCAGCGTCTCGGAGATCACCACCGAGGGCGCGACCACCACGCACCCGGTGCCGGTGGAGGAGTTCTTCGCGAACAAGGTCGCCCACTTGGAGGAGATGCGGGAGCGCAAGCGCGGCGTCATCGAGGCCGAGAAGGCGTCCTGGCGGCACCCCGAGGTCGACGTGCTCGGCGAGATGAAGCGCCGGATCGAGCCGCTGCTCGACGAGTCGATCTACCTGGCCAAGGGCGTCGGCGGGCCGGTCCGTTTCGACCTGGTCGGCTACGACGGTTCCGAGGTCGAGTCGATCGTGGTGGACTTCCCGGGCAAGGAGGTCCGGCCGTACGCGGACGAGAAGGTCCGCTACCGGTTCCGTACCGAGCGGGCGCTGATCGAGCACCTGCTGCACATCGGCGAGGTGGACTGGGTCAACTCCCTCTTCCTGTCCTGCCGTTTCTCCGCGGCCCGCATCGGCCAGTACAACGAGTTCGTCTACGCCTTCTTCAAGTGCCTGTCCGAGGAGCGTCTCCAGTACGCCGAGGGCTGGTACGACGAGCACGAGCGGGCCGTCGACGCCGAGGACATCACGCTCGACGGCTGGGTGGTGCAGCGGCGCTGCCCGCACCTGAAGGCGGACCTGAGCCGGTTCGGCATCGTCGACGGCGACCAGCTCACCTGCCAGCTGCACGGCTGGAAGTTCGACCTGGCCAGCGGACGCTGCCTGACCAGCGTCGGACACAAGATCCGCGCGCATCGCGCCGACGCGGAGACCTCGGCGCCGGCCGTCTGACGGTTTCGCCCCGCACGCCGCCCCCGGCACGCGACCATCGGTCGGGAGGGGGGCGGCGTGACGGGTGCGGACAGGGAACCGGCGTACCGGTTCGGGCGCGGCAACGAGATGGCGCGCGATGCCTCCCGGGTGGAGGCCTTCAGCGACGCGGTGATTGCCATCGTGCTCACCCTGATGGCCGTCGAGCTGCTGTCGTTCGACCCGGACACACCGCAGGACGACGGGCTGCCGGCCGCGCTGCTGCACGAGTGGCGCGCCTACCTGGCGTACGTGATCACGTTCGCCATCGTCGGCCAGGTCTGGCTGACCCACCACAACATGTGGCGTTACGTCCGCCGGGTCGACCAGATGCTGCTGGTGCTGAACCTGCTGCTGCTGATGTTCGTGGCGGCGATCCCGTTCACCGCCGACCTGCTCGCGGACAACCTGCGCGGCACCGTCGGCGACCAGCGGCTGACCGCCGCGCTGTACGCGGGCGTGGTGCTCGGTGAGGCGCTGTTCTTCAACCTGAGCTGGTGGTGGGCGCGCCGCCGCGGGCTGCTGCAACCGGGCCTGGACCCGAGGCTGGCGCGGGCGGTGGCCCGCCGGTTCCGCCTCGGTCCGCTGCTCTACCTGATCGCGTTCGCGATCGTGTTCGTCGACCCGGTGCTGAGCCTGCTGGCGTACCTGCTGCTTGTCGGCGTCTATCTGGTGCGCGGGCCGGGCGACCTCCCGCCCGCCGGTCAGGAGTCGCCCGAGACGCCGTGAGCGTTTGTTAAGAGGTCCTAACTTTTTGAGGGTGGGCGTAACCGACTGGAT
>NZ_JBMVFV010000041.1:0-53030 GCF_049538395.1 Micromonospora sp. AB353
ACCCGCCGGCGAACGGCGTGAGCAGGGCGTACAGCGTCCTCTCATCGGCCGGTCAGCGACGTCTGTCGGTAGCCCGTCGGTGGGAAAGACACCCCGAGCGGTAACCGGCCCTTGACGCGGCACCGGCCTGCCAGGCACGCTGAACATCAGCAAGACCTTCCGCGCTTGCAACGGCCGCCTCTCGGGTAAGGGCAACGGCAGCACCGTCGCCGCGGCTCCCGAGCGGACCGGCAGGAGCGTCGCGTTCCGAGCGGCCCGGTCGACCCGGTTTTCCGAGGTTCCAGGGCTTGTTCCGCGACGACCTGCGGGGTGGGCTGGACAGCGGTTAGCCTCTCGGCTACACTGCTAGTTTGCGCTGCCTTCCGACTTGACCCCTGCTCGGAAATGTCCGATTGTGGATATTTCTGGTGGGGTCATTGGAGTGCACGCGTACCAGCCGTTCTGCAGCACCGGTCCTCGGAAGGACGCATCTTGGCAGCTTCCCGCCCTGCGAAGACCAGTCGTACGTCGAGCGCATTCGCGCCCCGCCGAGTTTCTTTCGGTCGGATCACCGAACACCTCGAGGTCCCCAACCTCCTCGCCATTCAGAACGAGTCCTTCGACTGGCTCGTCGGCAACGAGGCTTGGCAGGGCCGGTCGGCGGACGACCCGCACGCACGCTCGGGTCTCGCGGAGATCCTCGACGAGATCAGTCCCATTGAGGACTTCTCCGGCACCATGTCGCTCTCCTTCTCGGCTCCGCGCTTCGACGAGGTCAAGGCCTCGATCGAGGAGTGCAAGGAGAAGGATCTGACCTACTGCGCGCCGCTGTTCGTGACCGCGGAGTTCACCAACAACACCACTGGCGAGATCAAGAGCCAGACGGTGTTCATGGGTGACTTCCCGATGATGACGCCGAAGGGCACCTTCATCATCAACGGCACCGAGCGCGTCGTGGTCAGCCAGCTCGTCCGCTCGCCGGGCGTGTACTTCGACAAGCAGCCGGACAAGACCTCCGACCGCGACCTCTCCAGCGTCAAGGTCATCCCGAGCCGGGGTGCCTGGCTGGAGTTCGACATCGACAAGCGCGACACGGTCGGCGTTCGCATCGACCGCAAGCGCCGCCAGGCCGTCACCGTCCTGCTCAAGGCCATCGGGTGGTCCGCCGAGCGCATCCGTGAGAAGTTCGGCTGGTCCGAGCTCATGATGACCACGCTCGAGAAGGACCACATCGCCGGCCAGGACGAGGCCCTGCTCGACATCTACCGGAAGCTCCGCCCTGGCGAGCCGCCGACCCGTGAGAACGCCCAGACCCTGCTCGACAACCTCTTCTTCAACCCGAAGCGGTACGACGTCGCCAAGGTCGGGCGCTACAAGTTCAACAAGAAGCTCGAGCTGGACGTGCCGATCACCACCGGCACGCTCACCGAGGACGACATCGTCGCCACCGTGGAATACCTCTGCCGGCTGCACGCCGGTGAGGAGGGCTATGAGGCCGACGACATCGACCACTTCGGCAACCGTCGCCTGCGTACCGTGGGCGAGCTGATCCAGAACCAGGTCCGGGTGGGTCTCTCCCGGATGGAGCGGGTCGTCCGCGAGCGGATGACCACCCAGGACGTCGAGGCGATCACGCCGCAGACCCTGATCAACATCCGTCCGGTGGTGGCGGCGATCAAGGAGTTCTTCGGTACGTCGCAGCTGTCCCAGTTCATGGACCAGACCAACCCGCTGGCGGGTCTGACCCACCGGCGCCGGCTGAGCGCGCTCGGCCCGGGTGGTCTGTCCCGCGAGCGGGCCGGCTTCGAGGTCCGCGACGTGCACCCGTCCCACTACGGCCGGATGTGCCCGATCGAGACGCCGGAAGGCCCGAACATCGGCCTGATCGGCGCGCTGTCCACGTTCGCCCGGGTCAACCCGTTCGGCTTCATCGAGACGCCGTACCGGAAGGTCATCGACGGCCGGGTCACCGACCAGATCGACTACCTGACCGCGGACGAGGAGGACCGGTTCGTCAAGGCGCAGGCGAACGCCCCGCTGAAGTCGGACGGCACCTTCGCCGAGGACCGCGTCCTGGTCCGCCGTAAGGGCGGCGAGACCGAGGACGTCGCGCCGGGCGCCGTGGACTACATGGACGTGTCGCCGCGGCAGATGACCTCGGTCGCCACCGCGATGATCCCGTTCCTGGAGCACGACGACGCCAACCGCGCGCTCATGGGCGCGAACATGCAGCGTCAGGCGGTGCCGCTGGTCAAGGCCGAGGCCCCGCTGGTCGGTACGGGCATGGAGTACCGCGCCGCGGTCGACGCCGGTGACGTCGTCGTCGCCGAGGTCGGCGGTGTGGTCGAGGATCTGTGCGCGGACTACATCACCGTCCACCAGGACGACGGCCACCGCCGGACGTACCTGCTGCACAAGTTCCGCCGCTCCAACGCCGGCTCCTGCGTCAACCAGAAGCCGGTCGTCTTCGAGGGCGACCGCGTCGAGGCCGGTCAGGTCATCGCCGACGGGCCGTGCACCGACGAGGGCGAGATGGCGCTCGGACGCAACCTGCTGGTGGCGTTCATGTGCTGGGAGGGCCACAACTACGAGGACGCGATCATCCTGTCGCAGCGCCTCGTGCAGCAGGACGTGCTCACCTCGATCCACATCGAGGAGCACGAGGTCGACGCCCGGGACACCAAGCTCGGCCCGGAGGAGATCACCCGCGACATCCCGAACGTCAGCGAGGAGATGCTCGCGGACCTCGACGAGCGCGGCATCATCCGGATCGGCGCCGAGGTCGTCCCCGGCGACATCCTGGTCGGCAAGGTCACCCCGAAGGGTGAGACCGAGCTGACCCCCGAGGAGCGGCTGCTCCGCGCGATCTTCGGCGAGAAGGCGCGCGAGGTCCGGGACACCTCGCTGAAGGTGCCGCACGGCGAGACCGGCACGGTCATCGGTGTGCGTACCTTCTCCCGCGAGGACGGCGACGAGCTGCCCCCGGGCGTGAACGAGCTGGTCCGGGTCTACGTGGCCCAGAAGCGCAAGATCCAGGACGGTGACAAGCTCGCGGGCCGCCACGGCAACAAGGGCGTCATCTCCAAGATCCTGCCGATCGAGGACATGCCGTTCCTGGAGGACGGCACCCCGGTCGACATCGTGCTGAACCCGCTCGGTGTGCCGTCCCGGATGAACATCGGCCAGGTCCTGGAGACCCACCTCGGGTGGGTGGCCAAGACCGGCTGGAGCGTGGACGGCGACGACGCCGAGTGGAAGCGCCAGCTCCGCTCGATCAACGCGCACGAGTCCGAGCCGGACACCAACGTGGCCACTCCGGTCTTCGACGGTGCCCGCGAGGAGGAGATCTCCGGTCTGCTGGCGTCGACCCTGCCCAACCGGGACGGCAACCAGCTCATCGGCGGCAGCGGCAAGGCGCAGCTGTTCGACGGTCGTTCCGGCGAGCCGCTGCCCGACCCGATCGCGGTCGGCTACGTCTACATCCTGAAGCTCAACCACCTGGTCGACGACAAGATCCACGCCCGGTCGACCGGCCCGTACTCGATGATCACGCAGCAGCCGCTGGGTGGTAAGGCGCAGTTCGGTGGCCAGCGCTTCGGTGAGATGGAGTGCTGGGCCATGCAGGCGTACGGCGCCGCCTACGCCCTGCAGGAGCTGCTGACCATCAAGTCCGACGACGTCCTGGGCCGGGTCAAGGTCTACGAGGCGATCGTCAAGGGCGAGAACATCCCCGAGCCGGGCATCCCGGAGTCGTTCAAGGTGCTGCTCAAGGAGCTGCAGTCGCTGTGCCTCAACGTCGAGGTGCTCTCCAGCGACGGTGTGGCCCTGGAGATGCGCGAGACCGACGACGAGGTGTTCCGGGCGGCGGAGGAGCTGGGCATCGACCTGTCCCGGCGCGAGCCGAGCTCGGTCGAAGAGGTCTGAGGTGGTGATCCGGGGCAGGGTCACCCTGCCCCGGATCCCACTCGTTAGCTAGCAGTACAGACGACGACATAGGGGACATAGTGCTCGACGTCAACTTCTTCGACGAGCTGCGCATCGGCCTCGCCACCGCTGACGACATCCGTCAGTGGTCCCACGGCGAGGTCAAGAAGCCCGAGACCATCAACTACCGCACCCTCAAGCCGGAGAAGGACGGGCTCTTCTGCGAGAAGATCTTCGGTCCGCAGCGGGACTGGGAGTGCTACTGCGGTAAGTACAAGCGGGTCCGCTTCAAGGGCATCATCTGCGAGCGCTGCGGCGTCGAGGTGACCCGCTCCAAGGTTCGCCGGGAGCGGATGGGTCACATCGAGCTGGCCGCTCCGGTGACCCACATCTGGTACTTCAAGGGCGTGCCGAGCCGGCTGGGCTACCTGCTGGACCTCGCCCCCAAGGACCTCGAGAAGATCATCTACTTCGCCTCGTACGTCGTGACGAGCGTGGACGCCGAAGCGCGTCACCGCGACCTCTCGACCATCGAGAACGAGATCCTGGCCGAGAAGCGGCAGGCCGAGAACAGCCGCGACTCGGAGATCGAGAAGCGGGCCGCCAAGCTGGAGGCCGACCTGGCCGAGCTGGAGGCCGAGGGCGCGAAGGCGGACGTCCGGCGCAAGGTCAAGGAGGGCGGAGAGCGCGAGATGCGCCAGATCCGCGACCGGGCCCAGCGCGAGATCGACCGCCTCGACGAGGTTCTCGACACCTTCCGCAAGCTGGAGCCGAAGCAGCTGGTCACCGACGAGCTGCTCTACCGCGAGCTGCGCGACCGCTTCGGTGAGTACTTCACCGGCAGCATGGGCGCCGAGGCGATCAAGGCCCTGGTCCAGAACATGGACCTGGAGGCCGAGGCGGAGAACCTGCGCGAGACCATCCGCTCCGGCAAGGGCCAGCGGAAGATCCGGGCGCTCAAGCGGCTGAAGGTCGTCGCGGCGTTCCAGAACACCCGCAACTCGCCGCTCGGCATGGTGCTGGACTGCGTCCCGGTCATCCCGCCGGACCTGCGCCCGATGGTGCAGCTCGACGGTGGCCGCTTCGCGACCTCCGACCTGAACGACCTGTACCGGCGTGTGATCAACCGGAACAACCGCCTCAAGCGGCTGATCGACCTCGGCGCGCCCGAGATCATCGTCAACAACGAGAAGCGGATGCTCCAGGAGGCCGTCGACGCGCTGTTCGACAACGGCCGTCGTGGTCGTCCGGTCACCGGCCCGGGTAACCGGCCGCTGAAGTCGCTGTCCGACATGCTCAAGGGCAAGCAGGGCCGGTTCCGCCAGAACCTGCTGGGCAAGCGCGTCGACTACTCCGGCCGTTCGGTCATCGTGGTCGGCCCGAAGCTCAAGCTGCACCAGTGCGGCCTGCCCAAGCAGATGGCGCTGGAGCTGTTCAAGCCGTTCGTGATGAAGCGGCTGGTCGACCTCAACCACGCGCAGAACATCAAGTCCGCCAAGCGGATGGTCGAGCGGCAGCGGCCGGTCGTGTGGGACGTGCTGGAAGAGGTCATCGGCGAGCACCCGGTGCTGCTGAACCGCGCGCCGACCCTGCACCGTCTGGGCATCCAGGCCTTCGAGCCGCAGCTGGTCGAGGGCAAGGCCATCCAGATCCACCCGCTGGTCTGCACCGCGTTCAACGCCGACTTCGACGGTGACCAGATGGCGGTCCACGTGCCGCTGTCCGCCGAGGCCCAGGCCGAGGCGCGGATCCTGATGCTGTCGTCGAACAACATCCTCAAGCCGGCCGACGGCAAGCCGGTCACCATGCCCACCCAGGACATGGTCATCGGTCTCTACCACCTGACCCACCTCACTGCGGGTGGCAAGGGCGAGGGCCGGGCGTTCAGCTCGGACGCCGAGGCGCGGATGGCGTACGACAACGGCGAGCTGCACCTGCAGGCTCCGGTCCGGATCCGGCTGCGCGACGTGGTCGGTGTGGACAACGGCGCCGGCGCCGAGCCGTGGACCGCCCCCGAGGGGTGGACCGAGGGCGAGCCGGTGACCGTGGAGACCACGCTGGGCCGGGTCCTGTTCAACGAGACGCTGCCCCCGGGCTACCGCTTCGTGAACTACGAGATCCGCAAGGGCCAGCTCTCCGCGATCGTCAACGACCTCGCCGAGCGCTTCCCGAAGGTGGCCCTGGCGGCCACCCTGGACGGGCTCAAGGAGGCCGGTTTCCACTGGGCCACCTGGTCCGGCGTCACCATCGGCATGGAGGACGTCATCGCTCCGCCGCGCAAGCGGGAGATCCTGGAGCGGTACGAGAAGGAAGCCGACCGGATCGACAAGCAGTACCAGCGTGGTCTGATGACCGCCGAGGAGCGCCGCGGCGAGCTCATCGAGATCTGGACCAAGGCGACGAACGAGGTCGCCAAGGAGATGGACACCGCGCTGCCGCAGGAGAACCCGCTGTGGAAGATGATCAACTCGGGTGCCCGCGGTAACCTGCTCCAGCTCCGGCAGATCGCGGCGATCCGTGGTCTGGTGGCCAACCCGAAGGGCGAGATCATCCCGCGGCCGATCAAGGCCAGCTACCGGGAGGGTCTGTCCGTGCTGGAGTACTTCATCTCCACGCACGGTGCCCGTAAGGGTCTCGCGGACACCGCCCTGCGTACCGCCGACTCGGGTTACCTGACCCGGCGTCTGGTGGACGTCTCGCAGGACGTCATCATCCGCGAGGAGGACTGCGGCACCGACCGTGCCATCCCGATGCAGATCGGTGAGCGCATCGACGGCAAGCTGGTCGTGCACGAGCACGCCGAGACCAGCGTGCACGCCCGGACGCTCGCCGACGACATCAAGGGCCCGGACGGCACCGTGGTGGCCCACCGCGGCCAGGACATCAACTCCATCGGGGTCGACGCGATCGTCGCCGCCGGCGTGGAGACGGTGCGGGTGCGCAGCGTGCTCACCTGCGAGTCGAAGCTGGGCGTCTGCGGTGCGTGCTACGGCCGCTCGCTGCCGACCGGCAAGACCGTGGACGTCGGCGAGGCGGTCGGCATCATCGCCGCCCAGTCGATCGGTGAGCCGGGTACGCAGCTGACGATGCGTACCTTCCACACCGGTGGTGTCGCGGGTGAGGACATCACCCAGGGTCTGCCCCGTGTCCAGGAGATCTTCGAGGCCCGGGTGCCGAAGGGTAAGGCGCCCATCGCCGACACCCCGGGTCGCATCCGGATCGAGGACGGCGAGCGGTCCCGCAAGATCGTGGTCATCCCGGACGACGGCAGCGACGAGATCGTCTACGACAAGATCTCGAAGCGGGTCCGGCTCCGGGCGCACGACGGCGACCACGTCGAGGTCGGCGAGAAGCTCACCGAGGGCACCATCGACCCGCACGAGCTGCTGCGCATCCTCGGCCCGCGCGCGGTCCAGGTCCACCTGACCCAGGAGGTCCAGGAGGTCTACCGCTCGCAGGGTGTGCTCATCCACGACAAGCACATCGAGATCATCATCCGCCAGATGCTCAAGCGGGTGACGGTCATCGACTCCGGCTCGACCGAGTTCCTGCCGGGTGTGCTGGTCGACCGGGCGCTGTTCGAGTCGGAGAACCGCCGGCTCGTCGGCGAGGGTGGCGAGCCCGCCGCCGGTCGCCCGGTGCTGATGGGTATCACCAAGGCCTCGCTGGCCACTGACTCCTGGCTGTCGGCGGCCTCCTTCCAGGAGACCACCCGGGTGCTGACGGACGCGGCGATCCACGCCCGCAGCGACTCGCTGATCGGCCTGAAGGAGAACGTGATCATCGGTAAGCTCATCCCGGCCGGTACGGGCATCAGCAAGTACCGCAACGTCCGGGTCGAGCCGACCGAGGAGGCGAAGGCCAAGGTCTACTCGATGACCGGCTACCCGGAGACCGACTACGGCTTCGGGCCGGCCAGCGGCCAGGCGGTTCCGCTGGACGACTTCGACTTCGGGTCGTACCGCTAAGCAGTAGGCGACGACGAGGCCCCCGGCATCCGCCGGGGGCCTCGTCGTGTCCGGAGTGCCGGGACCGGGGGAGCGGATCCGGGGCATGATGGAGGCATGACGACCGTGCCCGGGCAGGCGCCCGTCGTGCCGCAGGCATACCGCCATCCGCACGATCCGGAGCCGGTCCGCTCCACGAAGGCCCGCGCCGTCTTCGCGCTCGGGCTGATCGGCGCGCTCACCGGGTTCTTCATCGGCGGGGCGGTGCCGGCCACCATCGCGCTCGTGCTCGCCCGGCAGGCCCGCCGGGAGGCGTACGCGTCGGGTGGTTATCTCACCGGCGCGGACTGGCTGCGGCGTGGCGAGCAGATGGCGCGGACCGGCCTGGTGCTGACCGCCGCCGCGGTGGTCGCGGCGGTGGTGATCGGCGTGGTCCGGGCCGCTGACGCGTCGTTCGGCCACGACTTCGCGCCGAACTTCGACTGACCCGGTGGGGGAGCGGGCCCGCGCCCGCCCACCCCGCAATGATCGGCGGCGGTAGCCTGGCCGGTGTCCGCCGCGCGGCGGGCGTGTGGACAGGAGGACCCCGTGACGGAACCGGCCGCGCCGGGAGGCGATCCGACCCGCCCCGGGCCGTACCCGCCGGGTCCCGCGTCCGCGCCGGCGCACGGGCCGTACCCGGGGAGTCCGCCGGCGCACGGGCCGGGGTTCGGGGCGTACCCGGGGAGTCAGCCGGTGCACGGCGGCGGGTGGCCGGCACCGGGGAGCGCGCCGGGCCACGGTGGCTGGGGCCCGCACGGCGGGCCGGGGCTTCCGCCTCCGCCGGCCGAGACGCCGCGGCCGCCGAAGCGGGTCGACGCGGTGCCCGGTACGCCGTTCGGCGTGGTTCACCTCGACGTGCCGCCGGTCACCTCCGGCCTGGCGATCGGGTCGCTCGTCGCCGGTATCGCCGCGATCGGGGTGTCGCTGCTGGTGTTGTGCTTCGGCCTGGCCGGCCGCAACGTCGGCGGCGCCTGGGCGGCGGGCGCGTTCACCGTGCTCGGCGGGCTGATCGGTGTCGGCGCGATGGTGGCCGGGCTGCTCGCCCGGCGGCAGATCCGGCGGCCGGCGCCGCCGCCGTCGGTGCGCTTCACCGGCGCCGGGCTGGCCGTGGCGGGGATCTCCTGCGGGGCGGCGGGCCTGCTGTTCGGCCTGATCGGGCTCGCGCTGGCCCTGGTGGTGCAGATCACGTGACGTCGCGTCTGCGACGCCTGCGGCCGGTGACCTGGGTTGTGCGGTTTGTCCGGGCGCCCGAAGGCCGGGCGGTGTCGGGGCCGCCGGGTCGCGCGGCGGACGAGCCGGTACACTTGTCACTGTAGGTGCCCATCACCGGCGCATCGGCGACCCGGAGACCGGGCGGCGGACCGCACAGCGGTCCTTCCCGACCCATCCGTTTTGACCGGCGCGGCTGTGGTAGGTACTCTTTCCCCTTGTGCCCGGGCCCGCCCGGGCAATGCGTGCGTGCGCTGGAACCGGTCAGCCGGTGATCGCGCGGTCGCACCACCAAGACCAGAAGATCCGGTACGACGCGTCAGCGGCCGGCACCGGAACCGTGACTCGGGCGACACGCCCGACCGCGGGTGCTGGGGAGCCGTCAGGCGGCCCTGGTTGGAATGTAGGAGAGCCGCCCACCCGGACGGCTGGAGCAGACGGCGCGGTCGCCTCGCAGCGGCCGAAGGGAGCGGAGAAACCCGGTGCCCACCATTCAGCAGTTGGTCCGAAAGGGCCGTCAGGCCAAGACGACCAAGACCAAGACCCCGGCGCTCAAGGGGTCTCCCCAGCGGCGCGGCGTGTGCACCCGTGTGTACACCACCACCCCGAAGAAGCCGAACTCGGCGCTGCGCAAGGTCGCTCGTGTCAAGCTCAGCAGCCAGATCGAGGTGACCGCCTACATCCCGGGCGTCGGCCACAACCTCCAGGAGCACTCGATCGTGCTCGTGCGCGGCGGCCGTGTGAAGGACCTCCCGGGCGTGCGGTACAAGATCGTGCGCGGTTCGCTGGACACCCAGGGTGTCCGCAACCGCAAGCAGGCTCGCAGCCGCTACGGCGCGAAGAAGGAGAAGAGCTGACATGCCGCGTAAGGGACCCGCTCCGCGGAAGCCGCTGGTCGCTGACCCGGTGTACAACTCGCCCCTGGTCACCCAGCTGGTGAACAAGATCCTGCTGCGCGGCAAGCGTCAGCTCGCCGAGCGCATCGTGTACGCCGCCCTGGAGGGCTGCCGCGAGAAGTCCGGCACCGACCCCGTCGTCACGCTCAAGCGCGCGATGGACAACGTCAAGCCGACCCTCGAGGTGCGCAGCCGCCGTGTCGGTGGCGCCACCTACCAGGTTCCGGTCGAGGTCCGGCCGTCCCGCGCGACCACGCTCGGTCTGCGCTGGCTGGTGACCTACTCCCGGGCGCGGCGCGAGAAGACCATGGTCGAGCGGCTGATGAACGAGCTGCTGGACGCGAGCAACGGCCTCGGCGCCGCCGTCAAGCGGCGTGAGGACACGCACAAGATGGCCGAGTCCAACAAGGCCTTCGCGCACTACCGCTGGTAACACCTGAGGTTCCGGCGCCCACCGGCGCCGGAACCGCCACCAGTTGTGTCGAGACGACGATAAGTAGGGATTGAAGTGGCCGCCGCAGACGCGCTCGCCAACGTACGCAACATCGGCATCATGGCCCACATCGATGCCGGTAAGACCACTACCACCGAGCGAATCCTGTTCTACACCGGCATCACGTACAAGATCGGTGAGGTCCACGAGGGCGCCGCCGTCATGGACTGGATGGAGCAGGAGCAGGAGCGCGGTATCACCATCACTTCCGCCGCCACCAAGTGCGAGTGGAAGGGCCACACGATCCAGATCATCGACACGCCCGGCCACGTCGACTTCACGGTCGAGGTCGAGCGGTCGCTGCGTGTTCTGGACGGTGCGGTCGCGGTCTACGACGGCGTGGCCGGCGTGGAGCCCCAGACGGAGAACGTCTGGCGGCAGGCGGACAAGTACAACGTCCCCCGGATGTGCTTCGTCAACAAGCTCGACCGGACCGGCGCCGACTTCTTCCGCTGCGTGCAGATGATGATCGACCGGCTCAACGCCACCCCGCTGGTCCTCCAGATCCCGATCGGCGCCGAGTCCGACTTCATCGGCGTGGTCGACCTGGTCGAGATGCGTGCGCTGACCTGGCGCGGCGAGACCCAGAAGGGTGAGGACTACGCGGTCGAGGACATCCCGGCCGACCTCGCCGACTCGGCCGCCGAGTGGCGCGAGAAGCTGATGGAGACCCTCGCCGACGTCGACGACTCGGTGATGGAGAAGTACCTCGAGGGCGAGGAGATCTCGGTCGACGAGATCAAGGCCGCCATCCGCCGGGCCACCATCGCCGGCAAGGCCAACCCGGTCCTCACCGGTACCGCCTTCAAGAACAAGGGCATCCAGCCGATGCTGGACGCGGTCGTCGCGTACCTGCCCTCGCCGCTGGACATCCCGGCGATCGAGGGTACGGCCACCGACGGCGAGACCCCGCTGCAGCGGAAGCCCTCGGTCTCCGAGCCGTTCTCCGGCCTGGCCTTCAAGATCCAGACCGACAAGCACCTCGGCAAGCTGACGTACGTCCGGATCTACTCCGGCACGCTCGAGTCCGGTTCCCAGGTGATCAACTCCACCAAGGACCGCAAGGAGCGGATCGGCAAGATCTACCAGATGCACGCCAACAAGCGGGAGGAGCGCAGCTCCGCCCAGGCCGGCGACATCATCGCGGTGCAGGGTCTGAAGCAGACCACCACCGGTGACACCCTGTGCGACCCGGCGAACCCGGTCATCCTGGAGTCGATGACCTTCCCGGAGCCGGTCATCGAGGTGGCCATCGAGCCGAAGACCAAGGCCGACCAGGAGAAGCTCAGCACCGCCATCCAGCGGCTGGCCGAGGAGGACCCGACCTTCCGCGTCAAGCTGGACGACCAGACCGGTCAGACGGTCATCTCCGGCATGGGCGAGCTGCACCTGGACATCCTGGTCGACCGGATGCGCCGCGAGTTCAACGTCGAGGCGAACATCGGTAAGCCGCAGGTGGCGTACCGCGAGACCATCCGCCGCAAGGTGGAGAAGGTCGAGTACACCCACAAGAAGCAGACCGGTGGTTCCGGCCAGTACGCCCGCGTGATCATCAGCGTGGAGCCGCTGCCGCTGGGCAACGACGCCCCGACGTACGAGTTCGCCAACGCGGTGACCGGTGGCCGCATCCCCCGGGAGTTCATCCCCTCGGTGGACGCGGGCGCGCAGGACGCCATGCAGTACGGCATCCTCGCCGGCTTCCCCCTGGTGGGCGTCAAGCTCACCCTGGTGGACGGCCAGTACCACGAGGTCGACTCGTCGGAGATGGCGTTCAAGATCGCCGGCTCGATGGCGATGAAGGAGGCGGCCCGCAAGGCCGACCCCGCTCTCCTCGAGCCGATGATGGCCGTTGAGGTCACCACTCCGGAGGAGAACATGGGTGACGTCATCGGCGACCTCAACTCCCGGCGTGGCATCATCCAGGCGATGGAGGAGCGCAGCGGCGCTCGCGTCGTCCGGGCTCTGGTGCCGCTGTCGGAGATGTTCGGCTACGTCGGCGACCTGCGGTCGAAGACCCAGGGCCGGGCTAGCTACAGCATGCAGTTCGACTCCTACGCCGAGGTTCCGGCCTCGGTCGCCAAGGAGATCATCGCCAAGTCGACGGGTGAGTGACACTCACCATCGGCTGATCCGATGACGCGAGGGCGGTCGCGGGAGGGTTCTCCCGCCCGCGGCCACCTCGATCGGGTTGCGTGAGACCGGGCCTGTAGGCTTCATCGCCGCAGAACCCACAAAAGCTCTCCGGCCTTCCGGCCGGAAAGGCTGTCGACAGAGTCCTAAGCGCCGAACGGCGCGCCGGGGCGAACGAACCAAGAAAGTCCACAGGAGGACACCAGTGGCGAAGGCGAAGTTCGAGCGGACTAAGCCGCACGTCAACATCGGCACCATTGGTCACATCGACCACGGTAAGACGACGCTGACGGCGGCCATCACCAAGGTCCTGCACGACCAGTACCCGGACCTGAACCCGTACACGCCGTTCGACGAGATCGACAAGGCGCCGGAGGAGAAGGCCCGCGGCATCACGATCTCCATCGCGCACGTCGAGTACCAGACCGAGGCGCGTCACTACGCGCACGTCGACTGCCCCGGTCACGCCGACTACATCAAGAACATGATCACCGGTGCCGCGCAGATGGACGGCGCGATCCTGGTGGTGGCGGCGACCGACGGCCCGATGCCGCAGACCCGCGAGCACGTGCTGCTGGCCCGTCAGGTCGGTGTGCCGTACATCGTCGTGGCGCTCAACAAGAGCGACATGGTCGACGACGAGGAGCTCCTCGAGCTCGTCGAGCTCGAGGTCCGTGAGCTGCTCTCCTCGCAGGAGTACCCGGGTGACGACCTGCCGGTCGTCCGGGTCTCGGCGCTGAAGGCCCTCGAGGGCGACCCGGAGTGGACCGGGAAGCTCCTGGACCTGATGAACGCCGTGGACACCGCGATCCCGCAGCCGGAGCGCGAGACCGAGAAGCCGTTCCTCATGCCCATCGAGGACGTCTTCACGATCACCGGTCGCGGCACCGTGGTCACCGGTCGCGCCGAGCGCGGCATCCTCAAGCCGAACGAGGAGGTGGAGATCGTCGGCATCCGTGAGAAGTCGATGAAGACCACCTGCACCGGCATCGAGATGTTCCGCAAGCTGCTCGACGAGGCCCGCGCGGGTGAGAACGTCGGTCTGCTGCTGCGCGGCATCAAGCGCGAGGACGTCGAGCGCGGCATGGTCGTCATCAAGCCGGGCACCACGACCCCGCACACGGAGTTCGAGGCGACGGTCTACATCCTCTCCAAGGAGGAGGGCGGCCGGCACACCCCGTTCTTCCAGAACTACCGCCCGCAGTTCTACTTCCGGACCACGGACGTCACCGGCGTCGTCACGCTGCCCGAGGGCACCGAGATGGTCATGCCGGGCGACAACACCTCGATGACGGTGAAGCTGATCCAGCCCATCGCCATGGAGGAGAACCTGAAGTTCGCGATCCGCGAGGGTGGTCGTACGGTCGGCGCGGGTCGCGTCACCAAGATCATCAAGTGAGCTGGGTAACCCCGATTAGCGTCGCCGCCGGTCGTGCGGCATACTAGTCAGGTTGCGTAACGACAGTCGGTCGCCTGCGTCCGGTTAACGCTGGACCTCCGGGAGTCAGACTGTCTCGCGTAGGGTGGTTGATCGCCATCGGCGGTCAACCACCCTCGCGCGGCGTCCAGGTCGCGGTCCCCGCGATCGGCGCCATGACCCACCGCGTGGTCAGAGAATCGCTCCGGAGTCCCGGGGCGGAGCCTGGCCCACGGGCGCGACACGCCCGACCGCGGGGGTCGGCGGAAGTGGGCCTGTGCCAGCCGGTACAGGCGCCCGCAACACAGCGGCATCGAGAGAAGGAACAGAAGCCACCATGGCGGGACAGAAGATCCGCATCCGGCTCAAGGCCTATGACCACGAGGTCGTCGACTCCTCGGCTCGGAAGATCGTCGAGACGGTGACGCGTACCGGGGCGCAGGTCGCTGGCCCGGTGCCGCTGCCCACGGAGATCAACCGTTTCTGCGTCATCCGCTCGCCGCACAAGTACAAGGACTCGCGCGAGCACTTCGAGATGCGTACGCACAAGCGTCTGATCGACATCATCGACCCGACCCCGAAGACGGTCGACTCGCTCATGCGCCTCGACCTGCCGGCTGGCGTCGACATCGAGATCAAGCTGTAGGGACCGGACAAATGGACAGGCAAGTCAAGGGGATCCTGGGCGCCAAGCTCGGCATGACCCAGGTCTGGGACAACAACAAGGTTGTGCCCGTGACCGTGGTTCAGGCCGGCCCGTGCGTCGTGAGCCAGGTTCGTAGCGCCGACAAGGACGGCTACTCCGCGGTCCAGCTGGCGTACGGGGTCATCGACCCGCGCAAGGTCAAGAAGCCGGTCGCCGGCCACTACGCCAAGGCGGACGTCGCGCCGCGCCGGCACATCGTCGAGCTGCGCACCTCCGACGCCGCGGACTACGCGCCGGGCCAGGAGGTCACGGTCGAGGAGTTCCCGGCCGGCGTCGTGATCGACGTGACCGGCAAGACCAAGGGCAAGGGCTACGCCGGCCCGATGAAGCGGCACGGCTTCCACGGTCTGCGTGCCAGCCACGGTGTCGAGCGCAAGCACCGCTCGCCCGGCTCGATCGGCGCCTGCGCGACCCCGGGTCGCGTCTTCAAGGGCACCCGGATGGCGGGCCGGATGGGTGGCGTGCGCTACACCGTCCAGAACCTGACCGTCCAGGCGGTCGACACCGAGAACAACCTCCTGCTCGTCCGCGGCGCCATCCCCGGCCCGAAGGGCGCGCTGGTCCTGGTCCGCACTGCGGCCAAGGCGAAGGTGAAGAAGGGCGGTGCGGCCAAGTGACCACCGTTGACGTCATCAACGTCGAAGGCGCCAAGAGCGGCTCCGTCGAGCTGCCGGCCGACATCTTCGACGCGCAGGCCAACATCGCCCTGATGCACCAGGTCGTGGTGGCCCAGCTCGCGGCGGCCCGTCAGGGTACGCACAAGACGAAGACCCGCGGCGAGGTCTCCGGTGGAGGCAAGAAGCCGTACAAGCAGAAGGGCACCGGTCGTGCCCGCCAGGGCTCGACCCGCGCGCCGCAGTTCGCCGGCGGTGGCGTGGTCCACGGCCCGGTGCCGCGCGACTACAGCCAGCGCACCCCGAAGAAGATGAAGGCCGCCGCCCTGCGTGGCGCCCTCTCCGACCGGGCCCGCGCCGGCCAGGTGCACGTCGTCGAGGCGTTCGTCTCCGGCGAGAAGCCGTCCACCAAGGCGGCCCTGGCCACGCTGACCAAGCTCACCGAGGCCCGTCGGGTCCTGGTCGTGCTGAGCAGCACCGACGAGCTGAACTGGGTGTCGCTGCGGAACCTGCGCAACGCGCGGGACAGCCGGGTGCACCTGATCGAGGCCGGCCAGCTCAACACCTACGACGTGCTGGTGGCCGACGACGTGGTCTTCACCAAGGAGGCCCTGGACGAGTTCCTGGGCGTTCCCGCCGAGACCACCGAGGAGGATGGCAAGTGAGCACGATCGCCGATCCGCGTGACGTCATCGTCGCGCCGGTCGTCTCGGAGAAGAGCTACAGCGAGCTGAACCGCAACTGGTACACCTTCCTGGTGCACCCGGACGCCAACAAGACCGAGATCAAGATCGCTATCCAGCAGATCTTCAACGTCCGCGTCCTGACGGTCAACACGCTCAACCGCGAGGGCAAGCGCAAGCGGACCCGTACCGGGTTCGGCAAGCGCAAGGACACCAAGCGCGCGATGGTGAAGCTGGCTGACGGTGACCGTATCGAGGCCTTCGGCGGCCCGGTCAGCTGAGGGGTGTAGACAATGGCTATCCGTAAGTACAAGCCGACGACGCCGGGCCGGCGTGGCTCGAGCGTTGCCGACTTCGCCGAGATCACCCGGTCGACGCCCGAGAAGTCGCTGCTGGCTCCGCTGCCGAAGAAGGGCGGACGCAACGCCCACGGCCGGATCACCACGCGGCACCACGGTGGCGGCCACAAGCGCCAGTACCGTCTGATCGACTTCAAGCGGGTCGACAAGGACGGCGTGCCGGCGAAGGTCGCTCACATCGAGTACGACCCGAACCGCACCGCGCGCATCGCGCTGCTGCACTACGCCGACGGCGAGAAGCGCTACATCATCGCGCCGAAGGACCTGAAGCAGGGCGACCGCGTCGAGTCCGGTCCGGGCGCCGACATCAAGCCGGGCAACAACCTGCCGCTGCGCAACATCCCGGTCGGTACCACCATCCACAACGTGGAGCTGCGTCCGGGTGGCGGCGCCAAGCTGGCCCGCTCGGCCGGCGTCGGCATCCAGCTGCTCGGCCGTGAGGGCGCGTACGCGACCCTGCGTATGCCGTCCGGTGAGATCCGGCGTGTGGACGTGCGCTGCCGCGCCAGCATCGGCGAGATCGGCAACGCCGACCAGTCGAACATCAACTGGGGTAAGGCCGGCCGTATGCGGTGGAAGGGCAAGCGCCCGACCGTCCGTGGTGTCGCGATGAACCCGGTCGACCACCCGCACGGTGGTGGTGAGGGTAAGACCTCCGGTGGTCGCCACCCGGTCAACCCGCAGGGTAAGCCCGAGGGCCGCACCCGTCGTAAGGGCCAGCCGAGCGACCGGCTGATCGTCCGCCGCCGCTACGCCACGCGTAAGCGCGGCTGAGGGAGATAAGACATGCCTCGCAGCCTGAAGAAGGGCCCGTTCGTCGACGACCACCTGCTCAAGAAGGTGGAGACGCAGAACGACAAGGGCTCGAAGAACGTCATCAAGACCTGGTCGCGCCGCTCGACGATCATCCCGGAGATGCTGGGTCACACGATCGCCGTGCACGACGGACGTAAGCACGTCCCGGTCTTCGTGACCGAGGCCATGGTCGGGCACAAGCTCGGCGAGTTCGCGCTGACCCGCACGTTCAAGGGTCACGAGAAGGACGACCGGAAGAGCCGCCGGCGCTGACGCCGCGGGCATACGGATAGAGGAACAAGGGGTTACAGCGATGCCAGGAAAGGGCGACGCTCCGGTGCTTCCGGGCGCGCGGGCGGTTGCGCGGCACGTGCGCATCTCGCCGATGAAGGCGCGCCGGGTGGTCAACCTCGTCCGCGGCCTGCCCGCGAAGGAGGCGCTCACGGTGCTGCAGTTCGCGCCGCAGGCTGCGAGCGAGCAGGTGTACAAGGTGCTCGCGAGCGCGATCGCCAACGCGGAGAACAACGAGCGGCTGGACCCCGACGCGCTGCTCGTCAGCGAGGCGTTCGTCGACGAGGGCCCGACCATGAAGCGGTTCCGGCCGCGGGCGCAGGGCCGGGCGTACCGGATCCGCAAGCGCACGTGCCACATCACCGTGGCGGTCGAGGCGGTCGCGGCGGCCACGCCGAAGAAGTCGGCGAAGAAGGCCGCTCCGGCCAAGCCGGCCGCTGAGGAGCAGAGCACGACGGAGGGTGCCGAGTAATGGGTCAGAAGGTTCACCCGACCGGGTTCCGGCTCGGCATCTCGACCGACTGGAAGTCCCGCTGGTTCGCGGACAAGCTCTACAAGGACTACATCGGCGAGGACGTCAAGATCCGCCGGATGATGTCCAAGGGCCTCGAGCGCGCCGGCATCTCCAAGGTCGACATCGAGCGCACCCGTGACCGGGTCCGCGTCGACATCCACACCGCCCGGCCGGGCATCGTCATCGGCCGTAAGGGTGCGGAGGCCGACCGGATCCGCGGCGAGCTGGAGAAGCTCACCGGCAAGCAGGTCCAGCTGAACATCATCGAGGTGAAGAACCCCGAGTCGGACGCGCAGCTGGTCGCCCAGGGCGTCGCCGAGCAGCTGTCCAGCCGGGTCAGCTTCCGCCGGGCCATGCGCAAGGCGATGCAGTCCGCCATGAAGAACCCCGCCTGCAAGGGCATCCGGGTTCAGGTCTCGGGCCGTCTGGGCGGCGCCGAGATGAGCCGGACCGAGTTCTACCGCGAGGGCCGGGTTCCGCTGCACACGCTGCGGGCCAACATCGAGTACGGCTTCTTCGAGGCCCGTACCACCTTCGGCCGGATCGGCGTGAAGGTCTGGATCTACAAGGGCGACGCCGTCCCGGGCCGCGAGGCCCCGGCCGAGGCCGCCCCGTCGCGCGGCCCGCGCCGTGACCGTGGCGACCGGCCGGACCGGCCGCGCCGTGGCCGCTCGGGCTCGTCCGGTACGACCGCCGGTGGCACCGAGGCCGGCCGGGCTGCCGCGACCACCATCGCGCAGCAGGCGGAGACGCCGGCCGGTGAGCCGGTCGACGCCGGTGCCGTGGCCGCGGCCGCGACGCAGCCGGCAGAAAAGCAGCAGGAGGGCTGACAGATGCTGATGCCGCGCAAGCCCCCGAAGGGCTTCCGCAAGCCGCACCACCCGGACCGCAGTGGCGCGTCCAAGGGTGGTAACCGGGTGGTGTTCGGCGAGTTCGGGATCCAGGCTCTCGAGCCGGCGTACGTGACCAACCGCCAGATCGAGTCGGCGCGTATCGCGATGACCCGTCACATCAAGCGTGGCGGCAAGGTCTGGATCACGATCTTCCCGGACCAGGCCCTCACCAAGAAGCCGGCCGAGACCCGGATGGGTTCCGGTAAGGGTTCGCCCGAGTGGTGGGTCGCCAACGTGAAGCCGGGGCGGGTCCTCTTCGAGATGTCCTTCCCCAACGAGCAGATCGCGCGAGAGGCGATGCGTCGCGCGATCCACAAGCTCCCGATGAAGTGCCGCATTGTTACGCGCGAAGTGGGTGAATCCTGATGGCAGCGGGCGTCAAGCCCTCCGAGCTGCGTGAGCTCTCCGAGGAGGAGCTGGTCACGAAGTTGCGCGAGGCGAAGGCGGAGCTGTTCAACCTCCGCGTGCAGGCCGCAACCGGGCAGCTGGACAACAACCGGCGGCTGCAGGTCATCCGTCGGGAGATCGCCCGGATCTACACGATCATGCGTGAGCGTGAGCTGGGTCTCTCGGCCGCGCCGACTGAGGTGACTGCATCATGAGTGAGAACACCACCGCCCCCGCGCGGGCCCGCCGCAAGGTTCGCGAGGGCCTCGTGGTCAGCGACAAGATGGACAAGACCGTCGTGGTCGAGGTCGAGGACCGCGTCAAGCACGCGCTGTACGGCAAGATCATGCGCCGTACGAGCAAGCTGAAGGTCCACGACGAGCAGAACTCGGCCGGCATCGGCGACCGGGTCCTGATCATGGAGACCCGGCCGCTGTCCGCCACCAAGCGCTGGCGGCTCGTGGAGATCCTCGAGAAGGCCAAGTAGCGAAGGCTCGAGCTCGGCCGGTCTCGGTCGGGCGCAGGTTCCGCCAGGCTCCGGCCGCCCCGAGCGGCCGGAGAACCGGCAGACATAGGAGATAGACGTGATTCAGCAGGAGTCGCGACTGCGCGTCGCCGACAACACGGGTGCCCGGGAGATCCTGTGCATCCGGGTGCTCGGTGGCTCCGGTCGGCGCTACGCGAGCATCGGCGACGTCATCGTGGCGACCGTCAAGGACGCGATCCCCGGTGCCGGCGTGAAGAAGGGCGACGTCGTCAAGGCCGTCGTCGTTCGGACCGCCAAGGAGAAGCGGCGGCCGGACGGGTCGTACATCCGCTTCGACGAGAACGCCGCCGTCATCATCAAGGACGGCGGGGACCCGCGCGGTACCCGCATCTTCGGCCCGGTGGGCCGGGAGCTGCGGGACAAGCGGTTCATGAAGATCATCTCTCTCGCGCCGGAGGTGTTGTGACCGTGAAGGTCAAGAAGGGCGACACGGTCGTCGTCATCGCCGGCAAGGACAAGGGTGCCAAGGGCAAGGTCATCGCGGCCTACCCGCGGCAGGACAAGGTCCTGGTCGAGGGCGTGAACCGGGTCAAGAAGCACACCCGCATCAGCACCACCCAGCGTGGCGCCAAGACCGGTGGCATCGTCACCCAGGAGGCCCCGATCCACGTCTCGAACGTGATGGTCCTGGACTCCGACGGCAAGCCGACCCGCGTCGGCTACCGGATCGACGACAACGGCCAGAAGGTCCGCATCGCGCGTAGCACCGGTAAGGACCTCTGATGACCACGGCTACCGAAACCAAGACCCTGCCGCGCCTCAAGGAGCGGTACCGCAACGAGATCGTGGGCGAGCTGCAGAAGCAGTTCGAGTTCGCCAACCCGATGCAGGTGCCGCGGCTGGTCAAGATCGTCGTCAACATGGGTGTCGGCGAGGCCGCTCGCGACGCCAAGCTGATCGACGGGGCCGTCCGCGACCTGGCCACCATCACCGGCCAGAAGCCGCAGGTCCGGCGGGCCACCAAGTCCATCGCGCAGTTCAAGCTCCGCGAGGGCATGCCGATCGGCGCGAAGGTCACCCTGCGCGGCGACCGGATGTGGGAGTTCCTGGACCGGCTGCTCTCGATCGCGCTGCCGCGTATCCGTGACTTCCGCGGCCTGGACGGGCGCAAGCTCGACGGGCACGGCAACTACACGTTCGGCCTGACCGAGCAGTCGGTGTTCCACGAGATCGACCAGGACAAGATCGATCGCCAGCGGGGCATGGACATCACGGTGGTCACGACCGCCACGACCGACGACGAGGGCCGGGCGCTGCTCAAGCTCCTGGGCTTCCCGTTCAAGGAGAACTGAGATGGCCAAGAAGGCGCTGATCCTCAAGGCGGCCGCGAAGCCGAAGTTCTCGGTTCGCGCGTACACCCGCTGCCAGCGGTGCGGGCGTCCGAAGGCGGTCTACCGCAAGTTCGGTCTCTGCCGGGTGTGCATCCGGGAGATGGCCCACCGCGGTGAGCTGCCCGGCGTGTCCAAGGCTTCCTGGTAATAGCCCGGCGCGCTCCGGCGCGTCAGCTGAACTGTCTCTTCGCCGTAGGCCCCGGGCCTGGCCCGGGGAACCCCGGCGAGAAAGGTTGACGAGTTTTCATGACGATGACCGACCCGATCGCAGACATGCTCACGCGTCTGCGTAACGCCAACCAGGCGTACCACGACCGGGTGACGATGCCCTACTCGAAGATCAAGGCGAACATCGCCGAGGTCCTCAAGGCCGAGGGTTACATCGCCACCTGGTCGGTCGAGGAGCCCGAGGAGGGCGCCGTCGGCAAGCGACTGGTCGTCGAGCTGAAGTACGGCCAGAACCGCGAGCGGAGCCTGGCCGGCATCAAGCGCGTGTCCAAGCCCGGTCTCCGGGTGTACGCCAAGTCGGACGGGCTCCCGCGGGTGCTCGGCGGGCTGGGCGTGGCGATCATTTCGACGTCCCAGGGGCTGCTCACCGACCGGCAGGCCCGCAAGCGGAGCGTTGGCGGGGAAGTCCTCGCCTTCGTCTGGTAACGGGAGACAGGTAGAAATGTCGCGTATTGGACGTAAGTCGATCCCGGTGCCTGCCGGCGTCGACATCACGATCGACGGCCGGACCGTCAAGGTCAAGGGCCCCAAGGGCGAACTGAGCCACGTGCTGGCCGAGCCGATCACGGCGGAGCGGGGCGAGGACGGCGAGCTGCACGTCAACCGGCCCAACGACGAGCGCAAGGCCAAGGAGCTGCACGGCCTGAGCCGTACGCTGGTGGCCAACATGATCGTCGGTGTCACCGAGGGCTACCGCAAGAGCCTGGAGATCGCCGGTACCGGTTACCGCGTGACCGCCAAGGGCAAGGACCTCGAGTTCGCGCTCGGGTTCTCGCACCCGGTCCTGGTGCCGGCGCCGGAGGGCATCACCTTCACGGTCGAGAAGCCGACGCTGTTCCACGTGGCCGGCATCGACAAGCAGCAGGTCGGCGAGGTCGCCGCCAACATCCGGAAGATCCGTCCGCCGGAGCCCTACAAGGGCAAGGGCGTGAAGTACCAGGGCGAGGTCATCCGCCGCAAGGCTGGAAAGGCAGGTAAGAAGTGAGCGCCACGCTGCTCAAGCGCCGCCGCGGCGTCGCCGCCAAGCGTGCCGTCGGGCGTGCGCGTCGGCACTTCCGGGTCCGCAAGAACGTCAGCGGCACCGCCGAGCGTCCCCGCCTGGTCGTCACCCGCTCCCTGCGGCACATGGTGGCCCAGGTCGTCGACGACACCAAGGGTCACACCCTGGCGTCGGCCTCGACCATGGACGCCTCGCTGCGCGGCGCCGAGGGCGACAAGAGCGCCCTGGCCGGCAAGGTCGGCGCCCTGCTCGCCGAGCGCGCCAAGGCCGCCGGCGTCTCGAAGGTCGTCTTCGACCGCGGTGGCAACCGGTACGCGGGGCGTGTCGCCGCGCTTGCCGACGCCGCCCGCGAAGCCGGGCTCGAGTTCTAGAAACCCCGTCACGAGAGAGAAGGAAGGCTGCTGATGCCAGGTCAACAGCGCCGTGGCGGCGGGTCCGGTGGCAACGAGGGTGGTCGCCGCGACAACCGCCGTGAGGGCGGCCGCGGAAACGCGCCCGTCGAGAAGACCCCGCACCTCGAGCGGGTCGTCGCGATCAACCGCGTCGCCAAGGTCGTGAAGGGTGGTCGTCGCTTCAGCTTCACCGCCCTGGTGATCGTGGGCGACGGCGACGGCACCGTCGGTGTGGGCTACGGAAAGGCCAAGGAGGTGCCCGCGGCGATCGCCAAGGGTGTCGAGGAGGCCAAGAAGCACTTCTTCAAGGTGCCGCGCATCGGCGCCTCGATCCCGCACCCGGTGCAGGGCGAGGACGCGGCCGGTGTGGTGCTGCTCAAGCCGGCCTCCGCCGGTACGGGCGTCATCGCCGGTGGCCCGGTGCGTGCCGTGCTGGAGTGCGCGGGCATCCACGACGTGCTCTCCAAGAGCCTCGGCTCGTCCAACCCGATCAACATCGTGCACGCCACGGTGGCGGCCCTGAAGGGGCTCGAGTCCCCGGAGCAGGTCGCGGCCCGTCGTGGTCTGCCGGTCGAGGACGTCGCGCCGGCCGCCATGCTGGCGTCGCGGGCGGGGGTGGCGTCCTGATGGCACGCCTGAAGGTCACCCAGGTCCGGTCCGAGATCGGGACCAAGAAGAACCAGCGTGACTCGCTGCGTTCCCTCGGTCTCAAGCGGATCAACGACGTGGTGGTCAAGGAGGACCGGCCGGAGATCCGCGGCATGATCTTCACGGTCAACCACCTCGTGAAGGTCGAGGAGGTCGAGTAATGACGATCAAGGTGCACCACCTGCGTCCGGCTCCCGGCGCCAAGACCGACAAGACCCGTGTGGGTCGCGGTGAGGGCTCGAAGGGCAAGACGGCCGGTCGCGGTACCAAGGGTTCCAAGGCCCGCAAGAACATCTCGCCGGCGTTCGAGGGTGGGCAGATGCCCATCCACATGCGCCTGCCGAAGATGAAGGGCTTCAAGAACAAGTTCAAGGTCGTGTTCCAGGTGGTCAACCTGGACCGGCTGGCCGAGCTGTTCCCGAACGGCGGCCAGGTCGGCCCGGTCGAGCTGGTCGAGGCCGGTGCGGTCCGCAAGGGCCACCCGGTCAAGGTGCTCGGCACCGGCGACCTCGGCGGCGTGTCCCTCCAGGTGTCGGCGCACGCGTTCAGCGCGTCGGCCAAGGAGAAGATCACCGCCGCCGGTGGCTCGGTCACCGAGCTGTAAGACGATGTTCATGGCGCCCGCTCAGTTGTTCGCAACTGGGCGGGCGCCATGGTCTACCGGCGACGTGTGCGCCGGGTAACATCGGATTCGGTTTATGTAGCCGGGCACATCTGCCCGGACCGGGACCGGGCTGTTAGAGTCCGTTCCCAGCCATGGATTCCGGACACTCCGTCCGGCACCACACCCCGCCCCGCCAGGGACTCGTTCACCGGCGGCCCGCGTCGCGCAGGAGGAAGAAGTTGCTGTCCGCCTTTCTCAGTGCGTTCCGTACGCCTGACCTGCGCAAGAAGCTGCTGTTCACAGTAGGCATCATCGCGGTCTACCGGCTGGGCGCCACGCTGCCCAGCCCGGGCGTCTCGTACGGCAACGTGCAGAAGTGCCTCGACACGATCCAGGGTGGCAGCACCGGTGTGCTCAACCTGCTGGATCTCTTCTCCGGTGGCGCGCTGCTCCAGCTCTCGGTCTTCGCGCTGGGCATCATGCCCTACATCACCGCGTCGATCATCCTGCAGCTGCTGACGGTGGTGATCCCGCGCCTGGAGCAGCTCCGCAAGGAGGGCCAGGCCGGACAGGCCAAGATCACGCAGTACACCCGCTACCTGACGCTGGGCCTGGGCATCCTCCAGTCCTCGGCGTTCGTGGCGCTGGCCCGCTCCGGGCAGCTGTTCAACAACCAGTGCGACCAGTTCCCGATCGTGCCCCAGGGCACCGGCATCCCGGACTGGCTGACCCTGACGATCCTGGTCATGACGATGACCGCCGGCACCGGCGTGGTGATGTGGCTCGGTGAGCTGATCACCGACCGGGGCGTCGGCAACGGCATGTCCGTGCTGATCTTCACCTCGATCGCGGCCCGGCTCCCCAGCGAGGGCTGGAAGATCAAGACCACAAAGGGCTGGGGGATGTTCCTCCTCGTCATCGCCCTGGTGCTGCTGGTCATCACCGCTGTCACCTTCATCGAGCAGGCGCAGCGCCGCATCCCGGTGCAGTACGCCAAGCGCATGATCGGCCGGCGGATGTACGGCGGGACGTCGACCTACATCCCGCTGAAGGTGAACCAGGCGGGTGTCATCCCGGTCATCTTCGCCTCGTCGCTGCTCTACCTGCCGCAGCTCGCGCTCCAGTTCTTCGATCAGAACGACCCGGGCAAGGTCCAGGCGTGGATCCAGAACCACATCGTGAAGGCGAGCGCGCCGGAGCACATCGCGATCTACTTCCTGCTGATCATCTTCTTCACGTACTTCTACGTGTCGATCACGTTCAACCCGACCGAGGTCGCGGACAACATGAAGAAGTACGGCGGCTTCGTGCCGGGCATCCGCCCCGGCAAGCCGACCGCCGAGTACCTCGACTTCATCCTCAGCCGGATCACCCTGCCGGGCGCGCTCTACCTGGGCATCGTCGCGATCCTGCCGAACTTCTTCTTCATCTGGCTCGACAACCAGCAGTTCCAGAACTTTCCGTTCGGCGGCACCGCTGTGCTCATCATGGTCGGCGTCGGTCTGGAGACCGTGAAGCAGATCGAGAGCCAACTCATGCAGCGGAACTACGAAGGGTTCCTGCGGTAGATGCGACTCGTTCTGGTTGGTCCGCCGGGCGCGGGCAAGGGCACACAGGCGGAGTTCGTCGCCGCGCACCTCTCGGTGCCGAAGATCTCGACCGGTGACATCTTCCGGGCGAACGTCTCCCAGGGCACGCCGCTGGGGGTCGAGGCCAAGCGATACATGGACGCCGGCAAGCTGGTCCCGGACGAGGTCACCATCAACATGGTGCGGGACCGGCTCGCCGAGCCGGACGCGAGCGAGGGTTTCCTCCTCGACGGCTTCCCGCGGACCACTCCGCAGGCCGCCGCGCTGGACAAGCTCCTCGCCGACCTCGGCACCGCGCTGGACCTGGTGCTGGAGCTCGTCGTCGACGACGACGAGGTGATCCGGCGGCTGTCCGGCCGGCGCACCTGCCGCGGCTGCGGCAAGATCTGGCACGTCGAGTTCGACTCGCCGAGCCGGGAGGGCGTCTGCGACCGCTGCGGCGCCGAGCTGTTCCAGCGCGACGACGACAAGCCGGAGACCATCGCCGCCCGGCTGCGGGAGTACGCCGAGAAGACCGCGCCGCTCGTGGACTACTACGGCGCCCAGGGCAAGCTGGTCGGCATCGACGCGACCGGCCCGGTGGAGGACGTCACCGTCCGCGCCATCGACGCGCTGCGCTCGTACGGCGGCTGAGGTCCCACCCGCCATCCGGCGGATAGAGTGCGAACAGCGGGGTACGTGCGACGTGCCCCGCTGCTCCGCGTACGCGTGACGAAAGGTAACCACCACCATGCGCCGTCCCCAGCTGGACATCCAGCTGAAGACCCCCGAGCAGATCGAGCTGATGCGGGCCGCCGGTCTGGTCGTCGCCCGTGCCCTGCGCCGGATGCGGGAGGCGGTGGCGCCGGGCGTGTCGACGGCCGACCTGGACGCGATCGCCGAGTCGACCATCCGCGAGGCGGGCGCCGTGCCGTCGTTCAAGGGCTACCACGGCTTCCCGGCGTCGATCTGCTCGTCGGTCAACCGGCAGGTGGTGCACGCCATCCCGTCGGCCGAGCAGGTGCTGCGCGAGGGCGACCTGATCTCCATCGACTGCGGCGCGGTGCTGGACGGCTGGCACGGCGACGCGGCGGTCACGGTGCCGGTCGGCGAGGTCGACCCGGCGCTGCTGAGGATGACGGCGGTGGCCGAGGACGCCATGTGGGCCGGGATCGCCGCCGCGGCGCGCGGGGCGGCCTCCGGCAAGGGCCGGCTCACCGACATCTCGCACGCGGTCGAGACGGCGGTCCGCAAGGGCGGCCGGTACGGCATCGTCGACGGCTACGGCGGTCACGGCATCGGCACCGAGATGCACCAGGACCCGCACGTGCTCAACCACGGGCGTCCCGGCAAGGGGCCGCGCCTGGTGCCGGGCCTGGCGCTCGCCATCGAGCCGATG
Source organism: Micromonospora sp. AB353 (assembly GCF_049538395.1). NCBI lineage: Bacteria > Bacillati > Actinomycetota > Actinomycetes > Micromonosporales > Micromonosporaceae > Micromonospora > Micromonospora sp. AB353. The sequence continues at coordinate 26,997 of NZ_JBMVFV010000041.1, forward strand.
ATCACGATGGGCTCGCCGCGTACGGTCGAGCTGTCCGACGGCTGGACCGTGGTGACCCGGGACGGGTCGATGGCGGTGCACGTCGAGCACTCGATGGCGCTGCTGGACGACGGCGTGTGGGTGCTGACCGCCGAGGACGGCGGACGGGCCCGTCTGGGCGACCTGGTGACCAAGCGGCAGACGTCGGTGGACTCCCCGGCCTGATCGAAGCCCTCGGCGGTGCCGGATGACCGGCCACGCCGTGCCGGGCTGGCGATCGGGTGACATGCTTGCTCCCATGGAGGAGCGCAACCGCATGCGGGCGGCCGACGCGGACCGTGAGGCCACCGCGGAGCGACTCCGGGCGGCGTTGAACGAGGGCCGGCTCGACCTGCACGAGTACGACGACCGGCTGCGCCGGGCGTACGGGTCGAAGACCTACGGCGAGCTGGACGAGCTGCTGACCGACCTGCCCGGCACCGGACCGGCCGGGCGCCCCCTGCCGGCGCCTCGCGCGGCCGGGGAGGGCGGGGTGGCGGTCCCGGGCCCCGCGGCCGTGAGCGGGGCGCGCAGCGCCTGGCTGCTGGCGGTCTGGGGCCCCTGGCTGAAGGTGGCCCTGATCCTCACCGCGATCTGGTTCGTCTCGCAGTTGGGTGAGGGCGAGTTCGAGTTCGACGACTACTGGCCGCTCTGGGTGCTCGGCCCGTGGGGCGCTGTGGTGCTCTACCAGACGATCCAGGGGCTGGCGTCCGGCGCGCCGGAGAAGGACGCCGAGCGCCGGCGACGCAAGCAGGTCGAGCGGGAGGCCCGCCGCCAGGCGAAGCGCGAGCTGCCGGAGACGTGACCTGCGTCATATCCGAGCCGTCCGGGTGACTGTCGCACCGGTCGGTTTGGCGAGCACGTGCGGGTCGGCGTACACTTTCTGATCGGCGCACAGCGTCCACTCCGCCATGCCCACCCTGCGCTTCGGTGGGAGTCGGAGCCGCGGCTGGCGCGGGTTTCCTGATCTTGGTCAGTTCACCCGTGTAAGACGTTGTGGGCCGTCCGGAGTAACCGACGTCAGGACAGCGGAGGACATGCCGAAAAAAGACGGAGCAATCGAGATCGAGGGTCGGGTCATCGAGCCCCTGCCGAACGCCATGTTCCGGGTGGAGCTCGCGAACGGCCACAAGGTGCTCGCTCACATCAGCGGCAAGATGCGCCAGCACTACATCCGCATCCTGCCGGAGGACCGGGTCGTCGTCGAACTCTCGCCGTACGACCTGACCCGCGGGCGCATCGTCTACCGCTACAAGTAAGCCTGACGGCGGCCGGGAGACCCGTGTCCGTCTTCGACGTCCGGATCGCGCACCGCCGCGGCTCCGGGCCAGATGGGAAGTAAGGCAACCGTGAAGGTCAAGCCGAGCGTCAAGAGGATCTGCAACAAGTGCCGGGTGATCCGCCGGCACGGCCGGGTCATGGTCATCTGCACCGACCCGCGCCACAAGCAGCGCCAGGGCTGACGCCCCACACATCACCAGCTCGTCCCAGCCGCGGTCGGGTGCGCAGCGCGTACCCCCCTCGTGGTTGACCCCCGGTCGGAGGCCGGGGCCCGCTCGGGCAGCGACCGATCCCGGTCGCCGGCGTTCTTGACGCCGGAAGGACAGGGACGGCCGGTAGCGGGGTGGGACGGGTCCACACCTCCGCCACAACATCACGAGGAGTACGCCCGCACATGGCACGTCTAGTCGGCGTGGATCTCCCCCGCGAGAAGCGGATGGAGATCGCGCTCACCTACATCTTCGGGGTCGGTCGCACCCGCGCCCTGGAGACGCTCGCCGCGACCGGCATCTCGCCGGACAAGCGCGTTCGGGACCTCACGGACGAGGAGCTCGTCGAGCTCCGGAACCACATCGAGGGCAACTACAAGGTTGAAGGCGACCTGCGCCGCGAGGTCGCCGCTGACATCCGCCGCAAGGTCGAGATCGGCTGCTACGCCGGTATCCGGCACCGCCGCGGTCTGCCCGTGCGTGGCCAGCGCACCAAGACCAACGCGCGGACCCGGAAGGGCCCGAAGCGGACCGTGGCCGGCAAGAAGAAGCCCGGCAAGAAGTAACTAGGAGCGCACAGACTTATGCCACCGAAGGCTCGTGCCGGAGCCGCCGTCAAGAAGGTCCGGCGCAAGGAACGCAAGAACGTCGCCCACGGGCAGGCGCACATCAAGAGCACCTTCAACAACACCATCGTGTCCATCACGGACCCGACCGGTGCGGTCATCTCCTGGGCCTCCTCCGGCCAGGTGGGCTTCAAGGGCTCCCGCAAGTCGACTCCGTTCGCCGCGCAGCTCGCCGCCGAGGCCGCCGCGCGCCGCGCGATGGAGCACGGCATGCGCAAGGTCGACGTGTTCGTCAAGGGCCCCGGCTCCGGCCGGGAGACCGCCATCCGTTCGCTGCAGGCAGTGGGCCTCGAGGTCGGGCAGATCTCCGACGTCACGCCGCAGCCGCACAACGGGTGCCGTCCGCCGAAGCGTCGCCGGGTCTGAGAGGTTAGAGAGAGATGGCTCGTTACACCGGTGCTGACTGCCGCCGTTGCCGGCGGGAGAAGATGAAGCTGTTCCTCAAGGGCAGCAAGTGCGATGGTCCGAAGTGCCCGTTCGAGTCCCGGCCGTTCCCGCCCGGGCAGCACGGCCGCGGCCGCACGAAGGAGACGGAGTACCTGCTCCAGCTCCGTGAGAAGCAGAAGGCCCGTCGTGTCTACGGCGTGCTGGAGAAGCAGTTCCGCGGCTACTACGAAGAGGCCGTGAGCAAGGAAGCTAAGACCGGTGAGGTCCTGCTGCAGATCCTCGAGTCGCGGCTGGACAACGTGGTCTACCGGGCCGGCTACGCCAAGTCCCGGGACATGGCCCGTCAGCTGGTCAAGCACGGCCACTTCACGGTGAACGGCAAGAAGGTCGACATCCCGTCGTACCGCGTCAAGGAGCACGACATCGTCGAGGTGCGTGCCAAGAGCAAGGAGCTCACCCCGTTCCTCGTGGCGCAGGGTGAGGCCGGCTCGCGGACCGTTCCGGCGTGGCTGGAGGCGATCCCGAGCCAGCTGAAGATCCTCGTGCACTCGCTCCCGGCCCGCCAGGTGATCGACACCCAGGTCCAGGAGCAGCTGATCGTCGAGCTCTACTCCAAGTAAGGGCTCGTTGCGGTGGCCCGTCCTCCGGGGCGGGCCACCGGAACAGTTGTGTCGTGGGCGTCAAATAGCGGGCGCCCCGGAAGAGAAGAGAAAAGATGCTCATCAGCCAGCGACCGTCTCTCTCCGAAGAGTCGATCAACGAGACCCGCTCCCGGTTCACCATCGAGCCGCTGGAGCCCGGCTTCGGCTACACGCTGGGCAACTCGCTGCGGCGTACGCTGCTGTCCTCGATCCCGGGTGCGGCGGTCACCTCGATCAAGATCGACGGTGTGCTGCACGAGTTCACCACGATCCCCGGTGTCAAGGAGGACGTGGTCGAGCTCGTCATGAACATCAAGGAGCTGTGCGTCAGCTCCGAGCACGACGAGCCGGTCAGCATGTACCTGCGCAAGCAGGGCCCGGGCGACGTGACCGCCGGTGACATCCAGCCCCCGGCCGGTGTCTCGGTGCACAACCCGGACCTGAAGCTCGCCACCCTCAACGGCAAGGGCCGGCTCGACATGGAGCTGACCGTCGAGCGGGGTCGCGGCTACGTCACGGCGGCGCAGAACAAGCAGGCGGGCGCCGAGATCGGCCGGATCCCGGTCGACTCGATCTACTCGCCGGTGCTCAAGGTGACGTACCGGGTCGAGGCGACCCGTGTCGAGCAGCGGACCGACTTCGACCGGCTGATCATCGACGTCGAGACCAAGCCGTCGATGGGCCCGCGTACCGCGCTGGCCTCGGCCGGTTCGACGCTGGTGGAGCTGTTCGGGCTGGCCCGGGAGCTGGACGAGACCGCCGAGGGCATCGACATCGGGCCGTCCCCGCAGGACGCCCAGCTGGCTGCGGACCTGGCCCTGCCGATCGAGGAGCTGGACCTCACCGTCCGCTCCTACAACTGCCTCAAGCGCGAGGGCATCAACTCCGTTGGTGAGCTCATCGGGCGTACCGAGGCCGACCTCCTCGACATCCGCAACTTCGGTCAGAAGTCGATCGACGAGGTCAAGATGAAGCTCGCCGGGATGGGCCTGGGGCTGAAGGACTCGGCTCCGAACTTCGACCCGGCGCACGTCGTGGACGCCTTCGGCGAGGCGGACTACGACACCGACGACTACCGCGAGACCGAGCAGCTCTAGTCCGCGCTGCCGCCACACCTGAGGAGCACCAAGCATGCCCACGCCCACCAAGGGCCCCCGCCTCGGCGGCAGCCCCGCGCACGAGCGGCTGATGCTGGCCAACCTGGCCACCGCGCTGTTCCAGCACGGCAAGATCCAGACCACCGAGACGAAGGCCCGGCGGCTGCGTCCGCTGGCCGAGCAGCTCATCACCAAGGCCAAGCGCGGCGACCTCGCCTCGCGCCGCCGGGTGCTGGGCGTCGTCAAGGACAAGGACGTGGTCTACGCCCTGTTCGACCAGATCGCGCCCCGGTACGCCAACCGCAACGGTGGCTACACCCGGATCGTGAAGACCGGTCCGCGCAAGGGTGACGCCGCTCCGATGGCGATCATCGAGCTGGTGGAGGAGCTTCAGGTCGCCGAGCCGAAGGCGAACAAGAAGACCGCCGCCCGCAAGGCCGCCCAGCAGGACAAGGTCGAGGCCCTGGCCCCGGCCGAGGAGACCCCGCGCTCCAGCGCCGATGACCAGGACGCCGAGGCGCCGGTCTCCGCGTCGGGTGACACCGCCGCCGCCCGTGAGGACAGCGACGAGGCCACCGAGAACGACAAGGCCTGACATCAGGCTCGACCGGGCCCGGCATCCCCTCGGGGGTGCCGGGCCCGTCGCCGTCGACAGGAGGTACGAGGTGGACGAGCGGACCCGGCTGCGGCTGGACGTCTCGTACGACGGCACCGACTTCTCCGGCTGGGCGCCCCAGCCGACCCGGCGCACCGTGGCCGGCGTACTCATGCAGACGCTGGACCTGGTGCTCGGCGCGGGCACGGCGACCGGCCTGACGGTGGCCGGGCGTACCGACGCCGGGGTGCACGCCACCGGGCAGGTCTGCCACCTCGACCTGCCGACTCCCGTGTGGCGGGAGCACGAGGGCCGGCTGCTGCGCCGGCTGGCCCGGCTCCTGCCGCCTGATGCCCGGGTACGCGCGATGACCGAGGTGCCCGCCGACTTCGACGCCCGGTTCTCGGCCACGTTCCGGCGCTACGAGTACCGGGTCACCGACGCCCCGTGGGGTGCCGAGCCGCTACGCCGCCGGGACACCCTGGCCTGGCCCAAGCCGTTGGACCTGGCGGCCCTGAACGCCGCCGCCGCCGGGCTGGTGGGCGAGCACGACTTCGCCGCGTACTGCCGGCGCAAGGAGAACGCCACCACGCTGCGCGAGGTGACCCGGCTGGACTGGCGGCGCGACCCGGACGGGATCCTTGTCGCCACCGTGCAGGCCGACGCGTTCTGCCAGAACATGGTGCGCAGCCTGGTCGGGGCGATGCTGGTGGCCGGCGACGGGCGGCGGCCGGTCCAGTGGCCGGCCGGTCTGCTGACCCGGCGCGAGCGCTCCAGCGAGGTGACAGTCGCGCCGGCGCACGGCCTCGCCCTGGTCGCTGTGGGCTACCCGGCCGACCCGGCCGAGTACGCCCGCCGGGCCGAGGCGACCCGCCGGTTGCGGGTGCCGGTGGCCGAGGGCTGAACCCGGCTCAGTCCGTGCCCCGCTGACCGGCGCTGTCCCCGGCCGATTCGGCATCGGGCTGCCCGGCCGTTCCGGCCGCCGCGCGACGGTCCAGCACACCCCGGTTGAGGTGCAGCTCGACCATGTCGAACATGATCTCGCGGGCGGTCGCGTCGTCGCTCGGGATACGTTCCCCGTCGGCGCGGGTGACCAGGCAGAAGGCGACGTAGTGTCCGCGTACCTGCCAGGCGACCCGGGCCGCGGCCTTCTCCACCGCCTCGGTGTCGTCGCCGGCCGCCATGCCACGGAACCGTCCCTGGCGCGCGTCGAGCAGCGGCCGGATGCGGTCGCGTACCCGCTGGGCGGTGGCCACGTCGGTGAGGTTGAACAGACCGGCGGTGATCAGGTGGTCGCCGTCGGGGGAGCGGAGCGTGCCCCGCACGACCTGGTTGCAGCCGAGCCGGACCAGCAGGTCGGCGATCTCGCCGGTGGCCGCTACCTGGCACTTCGTGCTGGCCTGGGTCTTCAGCACCCGGTACGCGGGCTTCCCGTCGGTGACCACCAGATCCTTTGCCGGGAAGACCTCCTTGGCGGTGAGTGACGCCTGGTCGGTGTCCCGGGAGTCCAGGTCGGTGCCGCCGGACGGGGTGCTGGACTCGGTCGGCTGCGGGGTCGGCTGGCCGGCCGGGGGCGTGGCGGTGCGTTCGTCGAGCAGGGCCGCGACGGCGAGCCCGGTGAGCGAGAGCAGCAGCAGGACGGCGGCGCCGCCGACGAGCGTCTGCCAGAACCGGCCGCCGCCGCGGCGTTCGGCGCGCCGGGTCCGGGGCAGCTCGGAGACGTCGGCGGCGCGGGCGGTGGGGCTGGCCGGGATCGGCACCGTCGGCCGGTTCACCGCCGCCGGTACGGGCGCGGGCATGGGCGGCGCGGGCTGCGGCACCGGGGAGGGCTCCCGTGGTGGCGCGGGCCGTCCGGGTGTCGGCGCCGGGGCCGGTGGTGCCGGAACGGGTGCGCGGGCGTCGTCTGCCACCGCCTGCCCGTCGGGGATGGCCTGCTCGGCCGTGCCGGCCGGCGGCAGCGCCGGTTGCGGGCGCGGCGGCGGGGGCAGCGACGGCGTGGGGAACCGGGAGCGTGACGGACCCGCGGGCGGCGGCGTCGTGGCTGCGGGCCCGTTCGGGGCCGACCCGGGCGTCGGGTACTCCAGGAAGGCGTCCTCATCGGACTCGTACCGGTACACCATGTGGCATAGAGTAGGGCTGATTGTCCCTTTCAGGGGTAATATCGGGAAATTCTGGCGGAGTGGCGTCCGGCTCCGCCGGTGACACCGTCGCCGGAACCGCCCCGGCCCGGTGCGAGAATGCCTGCGTGACCGGCGACCACTACTTCACCGCTGAACCCTCGACCCCGGCCCGCCCGCGCGAGGTCGAGTTCACCGTCGCCGGGCGCGACTACACACTCGGCTCGGCCGGTGGCGTCTTCTCCGCCGACCGGCTCGACCCGGGCACCGCCGTGCTGCTGCGCAAGGCCGACCTGCCGGCCGCCGACGTCACCGGCGCGCTGCTCGACATCGGCTGCGGCTTCGGCCCGATCACCTGCGTCCTCGCCACTGTCGCGCCGAAGGCCACCGTCTGGGCCGTGGACGTCAACGAGCGGGCCCGCGCCCTCACCATCGACAACGCGGCGAGGGTCGGCGCCGCCGACCGGGTACGCGCCGTCGCGCCCGACGAACTGCCGGACGACGTCACCTTCGCCCAGATCTGGTCCAACCCGCCGATCCACATCGGCAAGCCGGAACTGCACGGCCTGCTGCTGCGCTGGCTGCCCCGGCTCGCCCCGGACGGCGTGGCCTGGCTGGTCGTCGCCCGGCACCTCGGCGGCGACTCGCTGCACCGCTGGCTGGTCGAGCAGGGCTGGTCCGTCGAGCGGCACGCCAGCCAGAAGGGCTACCGGGTGCTGCGGGTCACCCGGTAATCCGGTGTCGTCCACCGACCCGGCTCGGGCAGGATGCCCGCGTGGGATACGTGGACGTGGCAGGAGTGGGGCACATCCTCCCGGACGGGCGTGAGCTGTTCAGCGACGTGTCGTTCCGGGTCGGTGAGGGTGCCAAGGTGGCGCTGGTCGGCCCGAACGGCGCCGGCAAGACCACGCTGCTGCGGATGGTCGCCGGTGACCTGCCGGTGAAGACCGGCGCTGTCGCCCGCTCCGGCGGGCTGGGCGTGATGCGGCAGTTCATCGGCATGATCGGCGACGCGTCCACGCTCGCCGACCTCGCCCTGTCGCTGGCGCCACCGGCGCTGCGCGACGCCGGGCGGCGGCTCGCCGAGACCGAGGCGGCCATGCGGGCGGCCGAGGTGCGCGGCAAGTACAGCTCCGCCGCCGCCAAGACCCAGCTCGCGTACGCCGAGGCGCTCGCCGCCTGGGGTGAGACCGGAGGGTACGACGCCGAGGTCCTCTTCGACACCGTCGCCACCATCGTGCTCGACCTGCCGTGGGACAGCGCGCGGGAACGGCCGGTCCGCACGCTCTCCGGCGGCCAGCAGAAACGCTTCGCGCTGGAACTGCTGCTGCGCGGCCCGGACGAGGTGCTGCTGCTCGACGAGCCGGACAACTTCCTCGACGTACCCGGCAAACGCTGGCTGGAGGCGCGCCTGCGCGAGTCGGGCAAGTCCGTGCTGTACGTCTCGCACGACCGGGAACTGCTGGCGCAGACCGCCGACCGCGTCGTCGCGGTGGAGGGCGGCAGCGCCTGGGTGCACCCGGGCGGCTTCGCGAGCTGGCACTCCGCGCGGGTGGCCCGGCACGCCCGCCTCGACGAGCTGCGCAAACGCTGGGACGAGGAACACCAGAAGCTGCGCGAGCTGATGCTGATGTACAAGCAGAAGGCCGCGTACAACGACGGGATGGCGTCCCGCTACCAGGCCGCGCAGACCCGGTTACGCAAGTTCGAGGAGGCCGGGCCGCCGCCCGTACCCCCGAAGGACCAGGACATCCGGATGCGGCTGACGGGCGGGCGGACCGGCAAGCGCGCGGTGATCGCCGAGCAACTGGAGCTGGACGGCCTGACGTACCCGTTCGACCTGGAACTCTGGTACGGCGACCGGGTCGCGGTGCTCGGCGCGAACGGCACCGGCAAGTCGCACTTCCTGCGCCTGCTGGCCCGCGGCGGCACCGACCCGGAACCGGGCAACACCCCCGTCGACGGCGCCGGCGCGCTCGCACCTGTCGCGCACGGCGGGGTGGTGCGGCTCGGCGCGCGGGTCCGGCCCGGGCACTTCTCGCAGACCCACGACCGGCCGGAGCTGATGGCGAAGACGCTCGTCGAGGTGCTGTGGCGCGGCGACGACCACCGGGCCGGCATGGACCGGCACGCGGCGATGGCGGCGCTGTCCCGGTACGAGCTCGCCGGTCAGGGCGACCAGCGGTTCGGCACGCTCTCCGGCGGGCAGCAGGCCCGCTTCCTGGTGCTGCTGCTGGAGCTGTCCGGGGCGACGCTGCTGCTGCTCGACGAGCCCACCGACAACCTCGACCTGGCCTCGGCCGAGGCGCTGGAGGCCGGGCTGACCGCGTTCGAGGGGACTGTGGTCGCTGTGACACACGACAGGTGGTTCACCCGTACCTTCGACCGGTTCGTGCTGTTCCGGGGCGACGGCGACGTGGTGGAGACGCCGGAGCCGGTCTGGGACGTGGGCTGATGATCGACCAGGACCTGGCCGACCGGCTGTGCGCGGTGGACGGTGTGGTCGCGGTGGCGCTCGGCGGCAGCCGCGCCCGCGGCGACCACCGGCCCGACTCCGACTGGGACCTGGGCCTCTACTACCGGGGTACGCCGGACCTGGCCGGGCTGCGCGCGGTGGCCGCCTCGATCGCCGACGGGCCGGTGGACCTCACCGCACCGGGCGGCTGGGGACCGTGGGTCGACGGGGGCGGCTGGCTGCGTGTCGGCGGCGTCGCGGTGGACTGGATCTACCGCGACCTGGACCGGGTGCACCGGGTGTGGGCGGACTGCCGGGCCGGCCGTTACACGGTCGAGGCGCAGGCCGGGCACCCGCTCGGCTTCTACTCGCACGCGTACGCCGGGGAGGTGGCGCTCGGGCGGGTGCTCGGCGACCCGACCGGCGAACTGACCGCGCTGCGGGCCGAGACCGTCGACTACCCGCCCGCGCTCGGCGCCGCGCTGGTCGCCGGTGGCTGGGAGACCGGGCTGCTGCTCGACGGTGCGGCCAAGGGCGCGGCAGGGGGCGACGCCGGCTACGTGGCGGGCTGCCTGTTCCGGGTGGTCGGCGTGCTGGTCCACGCGCTGCACGGCCGCGCCGGACGGTGGCTCGTCAACGAGAAGGGCATGATCGCCTCCGCCGGGGGCCTGCCCGGTGCGCCGCCGGACTTCGCCGAGCGGACGCAGGCGCTGCTGGGCGCGGCGGGGCGTACCCCGTCCGAGCTGGCGGCGACGATCGCCGCCGCCCGGACGCTGGCCGCCGAGGTGCTGCCGCTCTCCGGATGACACCCGGGCAGCGGGCATAGGGTGGATCTCGTGAGTGAGATGACCTATCGCCGGCTGGGCGACTCCGGGCTCGTGGTGTCAGTGGTCGGAATCGGCTGCAACAACTTCGGCCGCAAACTCGACCTCGACGGCACCCGGGCGGTGGTGGACGCCGCGCTCGACGCCGGGATCAACTTCTTCGACACCGCCGACATCTACGGCGAGCCGCAGGGCGCCTCCGAGGAACTGCTCGGCCAGGCGCTCAAGGGCCGCCGCGACGACGTGGTGGTGGCCACCAAGTTCGGCATGGACATGAACGGCGCGAACGGGCCGGACCACGGTGCCCGGGGCGCCCGCCGCTACATCGCCCGCGCGGTCGAGGCGTCGCTGCGCCGCCTCGGTACCGACCACATCGACCTGTACCAGATGCACGAGCCGGACCCGGGCACCCCGATCGACGAGACGCTCGCCGCGCTGGACGACCTGGTGACCGCCGGCAAGGTGCGCTACCTCGGCAACTCCAACTTCGCCGGCTGGCAGATCGCCGACGCCGACTGGACCGCGTCGTCGCAGGGGCGTACCCGGTTCATCTCCGCGCAGAACCACTACTCGCTGGTGGAGCGCGGTGTGGAGGACGAGGTGATCCCCGCCTGCGAGCGGTTCGGCCTCGGCATGCTGCCGTTCTTCCCGCTCGCCAACGGGCTACTCACCGGCAAGTACAAGCGCGGCGAGGCGCCCCCGGCGGGCAGCCGCCTGGCCGGTGGCGGCCGGTACGCCGAACGGCTGGCCGCCGCGCGCTGGGACGTCATCGAGGCGATCGAGGCGTACGCGGCCGAGCGCGGCATCACCATGCTGCAGGTGGCCATCGGTGGCCTGGCGGCCCGTCCCGCCGTCACGTCCGTGATCGCCGGCGCCACGACTCCCGAGCAGGTGAGGTTGAACGCCGAGGCCGGGACGTGGCAGCCGTCCGACGAGGACCTGGACGCCCTCGACGCCATCCTCTGACCGTCGCTGACGGGCACCGGCGCGCCCGCCCGCGCGTTGGCTCCGTCCGCGTGTTCGGTCTGCCCGTGTTCGGTGCGCCCGTGTTCGGTGCGCCCGTGTTCGGTGCGCCCGCGCGTCGCAGGTGCGTCCACTCGTCGGCGTGCGAGCGACGGGGCTTGCCCCACGCGGCGGGCGTGCGCCCACCGTGGCCGCCCGCGCGCGGAGGCACCCATGGCGTTCCACCCATCGTCAGCGCTGCCTCTGAGTGGAACGGTATGGGTGTCAAGAGGGCCTTGAGACACCCATGACGTTCCACTCGTCGGCAGATCCAGTCGCGAGTGGAACGCCATGGGTGTCTGCGGGTGGTCTTCTGACGCCCGTGGTGTACCGGGCGACCCCTGGCAGGTGGCGAACCGGGCGGCACGGCGGGTGGCGGGTGGCGAACCGGGCGGCACGGCGGGTGGCGGGTGGCGAACCGGGCGGCACGGCGGGTGGCGGGTGGCGAACCGGGCGGCACGGCGGGTGGCGGGTGGCAGGTGGCGAACCGGCGGGCCGGGGCGAGGCTGGTGGCGTGCGGGCGCGGATCAGTGGTCTGCTGCGGTGGCGCGACGTTCTGCCAGGGCCTGGCGGACCAGGGCGACTGTGGCGTCGGGGCGGCGTAGCACGTCGTCGGCGGTGAACCGGAGCACGACCCACCCGGCCGCGCGGAGCGCGTTCAGGCGCCCCACGTCCCGCCGGAAGTGCGCCCGTTCGCGGTGGTGGTCGCCGTCGTACTCGACCGCGAGGCGGAGCGCCGGCCAGGCCAGGTCCACCCGGGCCACGAAACGTCCGCCGGCGCGTACCTCGTGCTGAGCGGTGAGCGGGCCGAGGCCGGCGTCGAGCAGGAGCAGTCGCATCCGTGTCTCCATCGGGGACTCGCTCAGCGGCTCGGCCAGCGCCAGCACCTCCCGCAGCAGCGACAGACCTGGCCACCCGGCTCGGGCCGCTGCGAAGTCGCGCAGACCCGGTAGCCGTACCAGCCGGCGGTGAAGTAGCGCGTCGACGGCGACGAGCGCCTCGACGCGGCTGCCGTGGCGGCCCAGGTCGAACGCGGTGCGCAGCGGGGTGGTGACCGGCAGCCCGCCGACGAGGGTGCGGTCCCGCGCCGCCAGCGGTGACCGGACCACGCGCAACCGCGGATGGGGGCGCAGTCGAGCAGCAGTCGGCAGCACCACGGTCACCGGCGCGTCGCGGGTGAGTACGTCCACGCCGAACAACCAGGCGGCGCTGCGCCCGGCAAGCACGGCATCCGGCGGCAGGCGCAACGACACCGCCTCGCACCACATCCCGTGGTCGCCGGCGCGGTATCCGTCCCGGTGCACGTACACGTCCGGCAGCAGGCGGATCCACGTCGGCCCGCGCAGCATCGTCCAGGTGAGCAGCCCATCGGAGACGGCACTGCTGCCCCGGAACGGCAGGACCGCCAGGCGGCGCGGAACGCGGGCGGGAACGGACATTCGGGCAGCGTGTCGTGATGGGACGGTCACCCGCTGTCCCGGTACGCCATGTGAACGGTTCCTGGGAAAAACCTCACCCGGGCTTCCGTACGGGCGGGAGGCGTCGTACGGTAGGCCGCAAGTGACCCACGGGAGCCCGGTGCGGACCGGGCTGAGAGGGGGGCTGGGAGCCCCCGACCGTCGAACCTGATCCGGGTAATGCCGGCGCAGGGAGGAGCGTTGCCGTGCTGTCCCTGGGACGACTGCATCTCATCACCGACACCCGGCCGGGGCGTGACCCGCTCGCCGTGCTGCGTGCCGCCCTGCCCGTGGCGGGCGCCGACCTCGTCGTGCAGGTGCGCGTGGAGGACGACGCCACTGACCGGGAGGCGTACGAGCTGGCGTGCCGGGTGACCGAGGCGTGCCGGCCGTACGGCGCACAGTGCCTGGTCAACGACCGGCTGCACGTAGCGCTCGCGGTGGACGCCGCCGGGGGCCACGTCGGCGCGGACGACCTGCCGGTCGCCGCCGCCCGCCGGGTACTCGGCCCGGACGCCGTGCTCGGCGCGACCGCCCGCGAGCCGGCCGGCGCCCGCGCGGCGGTGGACGCGGGCGCGAGCTACCTGGGCGTGGGCCCGTGCCACGCCACCACCACCAAGCCCGGCCTGCCGGATCCGATCGGCCCTGACGGGGTGCGGGCGGTCGCCGAGGCGGTGACCGTGCCGGTGATCGCGATCGGCGGGGTGACCGCCGCGAGCGTGCCGGCGTTGCGGGCGGCCGGGGCGTACGGGGTGGCGGTGGTCGGCGCGCTCAGCCTGGCCGCCGATCCCGCGCACGCCACGGCTGAGCTGCTGCGGGCCCTGACGTGTTAAAAGGGGGCCCTTCCTCTACCGGAGGCGTTAATAGGGGGCCCTTCCTTACCGATGTGGCGGTGGTGGGGGGCGGGCCGATCGGGTGGGCGATCGCGTGGCGATGTGCGCAGCGCGGACTGCGTGTGGTGGTGCACGACGACCGGCCCGGGTCGGGCGCCTCGTCGGTGGCCGCCGGGATGCTGTCGCCGGTCGCCGAGGCGTACTTCGGTGAGCACGAGCTGACCGCCCTGCTCGTCGAGTCCGCCGCACGCTGGCCCGGCTTCGCGGCCGAGCTGACCGGGGCGAGCGGCGTCGACCTCGGCTACCGCACCGAGGGCACGCTCGTCGTCGGGCTCACCGCCGACGACCTGGCCGAGGCGGGGCGGCTGTGGTCGTACCAACGGGGTCTGGGACTGCCGATCACGTCGCTGCGCCCGTCGGAGCTGCGCGACCGCGAACCGGCGCTGTCGCCGCGCGTGCGCGGCGGCGCTGTCGCCCCCGGCGACCACCAGGTCGACCCGCGGCGGCTGGTCACCGCGTTGCGCACCGCTGCGGAACGCGTGGGAGTGGAGCTGCGCCCGGCCCGCGTCGGCGCGCTGTCCGAGGTGGACGCGAGGTTCACTGTGGTCGCGGCGGGCTGCGGCGCGGCGGCGCTGACCGGCCTGCCGGTCCGCCCGGTCAAGGGCCAGGTGCTGCGGCTGCGCGCGCCGGGTGGCGGTCCGCCGGGCTTCCGGCACGTGATCCGGGGGTACGCGGACAGCGAGTCGGTCTACCTGGTGCCCCGGGACAGCGGTGAGGTAGTGGTCGGGGCGACTGTGGAGGAGCGCGCGGACACCGCTGTCACCGCCGGTGGCGTGCTGACACTGCTGCGCGCCGCCGCCGAGCTGGTGCCGGAACTCGTCGAGTACGAGCTGGTGGAAGCAGTCGCCGGGCTGCGCCCCGGTACGCCCGACAACGCGCCGATCATCGGGCCGCTGCCCGGGCAGCCGGGCGTGCTCGCGGCGACCGGGCACCACCGGCACGGCATCGTTCTCACCCCGGTCACCGCCGACCTGGTCACCGAGCTGATCGTCACCGGCGAGCCGGATCCCGCGCTCGCCCCCTTCACCCCGGACCGCTTCGGGAAGGAGCACACGTGGAACTGATCGTCAACGGCACCGGCCGGACGCTGCCCGAGGGTGTCACCGTCGCCGAGGTGGTCCGCACCGTCACGGACCGGGAGCGCGGGCTCGCGGTGGCGGTGAACGGCGAGGTGGTGCCGCGCGGCGGCTGGTCGGCGAGCGTCCTGCGCGACGGCGACCGGGTCGAGGTGCTCAGCGCCACCCAGGGCGGGTGAACGGCATGTCCACACTGGAGATCGGTGGGGTCACGTTCGGCTCGCGGCTCATCCTCGGCACCGGTGGCGCGGCGAACCTGCACGTGCTGGAGCAGGCGATCCGGGCCTCCGGCACCGAGCTGGTGACGGTGGCGCTGCGCCGGGTGGACACCACGCCCGGCGGGTCGGGCGGCCTGCTCGATCTGGTGGAGCGGTGCGACGTACGGCTGCTGCCGAACACGGCCGGCTGCCGTACCGCCGTGGAGGCGGTGAAGACGGCGCACCTGGCCCGGGAGGCGTTCGACACCGACTGGGTGAAGCTGGAGGTGATCGGCGACGAGCGCACGCTCCTGCCCGACGGGGTGGAGCTGCTGCGCGCCGCCGAGGAACTGGTGGCCGACGGGTTCACCGTGCTGCCGTACACCTCTGATGATCCGGTGCTGGCCCGGCGGCTGGCCGACGTGGGCTGCGCGGCGGTGATGCCGGCCGGGTCGCCGATCGGTTCCGGGCTGGGCATCGGCAACCCGCACCACATCCGGCTGATCCGGGCGGCGGTGGACGTGCCGGTGGTGCTGGACGCGGGCATCGGCACCGCCTCGGATGCGGCGCTGGCGATGGAGTTGGGCTGCGACGCGGTGCTGCTGGCGAGCGCCGTGACCCGGGCCGCCGACCCGGTGGCGATGGCCACGGCCATGCGGTACGCGGTCGAGGCCGGCCGCCTGGCGTACGGCGCGGGCCGCATCACCCGCCGCTTCCACGCCTTGCCGTCCACCCCCGACGACGGACGGCCCGACCTGTGACCGCCCTACGCGTTGCGGATCTTGGTACGGAGGCGCCCCTGGACGGGCGGCCGCGTACCAAGATCCAGGGCGGGCCGAGTGGGGTCGTGGTGTTCACCGATCGGCGGGTCGCTCGGGGGGCGCTCGTCGACGTCGTGGCGGGGGCCGTGGGTGGGGGAGTGCGGTGGGTGGTGCTGCGGGAGAAGGATCTGCCGCGCGCCGAACGCCTCGCGCTCGCCGCCGACCTGCGCGCGATCCTCGCCGAGGCGGGCGGCACGCTGATCGTGGCCGGACCCGATCCGCTCGACGGGGACGCGGTGCACCTGCCCGCCGCCGGCCCGTACCCGCCGCCCGCCGTCGGACTCGTCGGCCGCTCCTGCCACGACACCGCCGAACTGGCCCGGCTCACCACCGAGCGCTACGCGACAGTGTCCCCGGTCTACGAGACGAGGACGAAGCCCGGCTACGGCCCGGCGTTGCGACCTGACGGATTGAGCGAGCTGGTGAAAGCCAGCCCGGTCCCGGTGCTCGCCCTCGGCGGCATCGAAACGGCAGCTCAGGTAGCGGCCTGCGTTGAGGCGGGCGCAACAGGAGTAGCAGTCCTGGGAGCCGTCATGCGCGCCAACGACCCCACCGAAACTGCCACCACGCTGGGCAGCGCCTTCCAGGAGGCGGCCACCCGTGTGACAGGCACCCACCCCGCGCGATCCGACGAAGGCCCACACGAGAAGGGCTGCGGCCGACCGTGACCACGCAGGGATCAAGCCTGACCGCCCGGAGTGGGCACGGTCGGCCGCAGCCCTCAACCGCAACCACCGGTGGAGGAAAGCAGTGACGCCGAAAACAGTTCTCAGCATCGCCGGCTCCGACTCCGGAGCGGGAGCGGGCATCCAGGCCGACCTCAAGACGTTCGCCGCGCTCGGGGCGTACGGCACCACAGTGCTCACCGCAGTCACCGCGCAGAGCACCAGGGGTGTCGACGCCGTCCTGCCGTTGCCCCCGCAGACGGTGCGCGACCAGATGGACAGCGTGCTCGGCGACTTCGACGTGCGCGCGGTGAAGACCGGGATGCTCGGCACCCCGGCGGTCGCCGACGCGGTGGCCGAGGCGGCTCGGGCCGGGCGGCTGCCGCACCTGGTCGTCGACCCGGTACTGGTCGCCACGAGCGGGCACCGGCTCGGCGTGGTGGAGGCGGTCGAGCGGCTGTTGCCGTACGCGGAAGTGGCGACACCGAACTGCGCGGAGGCCGCGGCCCTCACCGGAGGCCCGGTGGGCACCGTCGAGGAGATGGTCGCGGCGGCCGAGGCGCTGGCGGCGCGCGGACCGGCGTTCGTGGTGGTGACCGGCGGCGACGTGGACGCCGACGGCGAGTCGGTGGACGTGCTGGCCGGCGGTGGGACCACGCGGCTGCTGCGCGCGACCCGGGTGGACACCCGGCACAACCACGGCACCGGCTGTTCGTTCTCGGCGGCCGTCGCGGTCCGGCTCGCCGCGGGCGACGCGGTGCCGGTCGCGGTGGCCGCCGCCAAGGAGTACGTCACCCGCGCGCTGACCGGCGCGCGGACCTGGGAGCTGGGCGCGGGACGCGGCCCGCTGGACCACTTCGGCTGGTCCGCATGAGCGACAGGGAGGCTGTCATGCAGGCACGTCGCAAGGTGTACGTGGAAGGGTCACGCCCGGACATCCGGGTGCCGTTCGCCGAGGTGACGCTGACCGGGGACAACCCTCCGGTACGGCTCTACGACACCTCCGGTCCCGGCTCCGACCCCGACGTGGGGCTGCCCGCGCTGCGCGGACCGTGGATCGCCGAGCGCGGTGACGTCGCACCGGTACGCGGGGCCGGCACGCCGCTGGCGGGTGTGGACGGGAAGCGACCGACGCAGCTCGCGTACGCCCGCGCCGGGATCGTCACACCGGAGATGGAGTTCGTGGCGGTCCGGGAGTCGGTGGCGCCGGAGTTCGTCCGGGACGAGATCGCGGCCGGGCGGGCCGTGCTGCCGCTGAACGTCAACCACCCCGAGTGCGAGCCGGCCATCATCGGCAAGGCGTTCCTGGTGAAGGTCAACGCGAACATCGGCACCTCGGCTGTCACCTCGTCGGTGGCCGAGGAGGTGGAGAAGCTGACCTGGGCCACCCGGTGGGGCGCGGACACCGTGATGGACCTGTCCACCGGCAAGCGCATCCACGAGACCCGCGAGGCGATCGTGCGGAACGCGCCGGTGCCGATCGGCACGGTGCCGATCTACCAGGCGCTGGAGAAGGTCGGCGGCGACCCGGTGAAGCTGAGCTGGGAGGTGTTCCGCGAGACGGTCATCGAGCAGGCGGAGCAGGGCGTCGACTACATGACGGTGCACGCCGGGGTGCTGCTGCCGTACGTGCCGCTGGCGGTGGACCGGGTCACCGGGATCGTGTCCCGGGGCGGCTCGATCATGGCGGCCTGGTGCCTGGCGCACCACGAGGAGAACTTCCTCTACACGAACTTCCGGGAGCTGTGTTCGCTGCTCGCGAAGTACGACGTCACGTTCTCCCTCGGCGACGGGCTGCGCCCCGGTTCCATCGCGGACGCCAACGACGAGGCGCAGTTCGCCGAGCTGCGTACGCTCGGTGAGCTGACGAAGATCGCCTGGGAGTACGACGTGCAGGTGATGATCGAGGGCCCCGGGCACGTGCCGATGCACAAGATCAAGGAGAACGTGGACCTCCAGCAGGAGTGGTGCCATGAGGCGCCGTTCTACACGCTCGGGCCGCTGACCACCGACGTCGCGCCCGCGTACGACCACATCACCTCCGCGATCGGCGCGGCGATGATCGGCATGTTCGGCACCGCGATGCTCTGCTACGTCACTCCGAAGGAGCACCTCGGGCTGCCCGACCGCGACGACGTGAAGGCGGGCGTGATCGCGTACAAGATCGCCGCGCACGCGGCCGACCTGGCCAAGGGGCACCCCGGCGCGCAGGCGTGGGACGACGCGCTCTCCAAGGCCCGGTTCGAGTTCCGGTGGTCCGACCAGTTCAACCTGGCGCTCGACCCGGAGACCGCGCGGGCGTACCACGACGCGACGCTGCCCGCCGAACCCGCCAAGACCGCGCACTTCTGCTCGATGTGCGGGCCGAAGTTCTGCTCCATGAAGATCACCCAGGAGCTGAAGGACTACGCGGCGCAGGGCATGCGCGGCAAGTCGGAGGAGTTCGTCGCCGGCGGGTCACGGGTCTACCTGCCGCTGGCGTGAGCGGGGCCGGGGCGGGCCGTTTCGATCCGGTCCGCCCCGGCCGTCGGTCAGTCGCGGTGGTGCCGTCCGGTCCGCAGCGAGCGGGCGCCGTCGGCGTTGTCGTCCGAGGCGAGACCGGCGACCCAGTCGACGTACTCGTCGTCGGCAGCGGTGGTCGGCTCGGCCGTACGCTCGGCCGGCTCCGGCTCGTCCTTGGCCCGGTTGCGCCGGAACAGGCCGCGCCGGGGCTTCGGCTTCCCGCCGGACGCGTCGGCGTCGTCCGGTCCGGCGTGCCGCCCGTGCCGGGAGTCCGTCTCCGCGGCGGTGGCCTCCGGCAGCGCGGCGGTGTCCGGCAGTGCGGCGGTGGTGTCCGGCAGCGCGGCAGCGCCCGGTGCGGCGGTCGCCGCCTCGGGCCGGGCGACCGGCTTCCCCGCCTCCGGCCGGGCGAGCGGCCCCGCCGGCCGGGCGTTCGTGGCGAGCGCGTCCCATCCGGTGCTCGCGCCCGGCTCGGGCAGACCCCGGTGCCGGGGACGCGGCGCCGGTTCGGCCGGGGCGGTCGCCTCCGCGCCGTCCCGGGCCGGTGCGTCAGGGTCGGTGGTCGTGCGGTGCGGGCGGGCCGCCGGGGTGATCGGCCAGGCCGGGCGCACCTCGCCGGGCGCCCCGGTCACGTCCTCGAACATCGGGAACCGGGGCCGGGGCGACGGGGCCGGCGCCGGGTCGTCGAAGAAGAAGGTGCGTCCGGTACGTCCGGCCGGTGCGATCTCGTTCGAGTCGGTGCCCGTGCCGTCCCGGTGCGGGTTCGTGGCCTGGGGGATCGCGGCGGCGTTCGTGGCGTCCGGGGCGGGTCGGGTCCGCCCGCCGGTCGCCGTCGTCGCGGCCTCGGCGCCGGTGCGTGCCGGCTCGGCGTCGGCTCGCCCGCTCGGCGTCGTCGGCGCGGCGTCGGTGTGGCCGCTCGGTGTCGTCGGCGCGGTGTCGGCCGGCCCGGACCCGGGGGAGGCCGGGGTGGAGTCGGGGGCGGCCGGGCCGGTGGCGCGCGGGGCCTTCGGCGTGCGGGTACGCCGGGGGCGGGTGGTACGGCCCGTCGCGCCGGTGTCTCCAGCGGCTTCGGCCGGGGGCGCGGCGAGGGTGTCGCTGTCCGCGTCGGCCGTGACCGGTCCGGCGAGGGCGCCGCTGTCCGAACGCGGGCCGGGAACGTGGCTGCCGGCGGTGCCGCCGGTGGCCTGTGACGTGCCCGCGCCGGCGCTCGGGGAGGAGTCGTCCCCCGGGCGGGGTGCTGTGCCGTCGGCGGGTGACACCGGCCCGTCGGTCGTCCCGCTGGACCGGCCGGCACGGGTACGGCGCGGCCGGGTCACCCGTGGTGTGGTCGTCGCCGCTTCCGGCTCCGGTGTGGCATCGGCGGGTCCGGAACCGGCGACGGCCGGGTCGAGAGTGGTCGCACGATCCGCGGTGGCCGCCTCGCCGGTGTCGCTCGCGTGGGCCGTGCCCGTGCCCGGACCCCCGACCGTGCCCGTGCCCGGGACTGGACCCGGGACCGGGTCGGGGCGGCCCGCGGCGAGGACGTCGATGGCCGAGGTCCGGCGGCCCGGGGGCAGCAGACCCGGCATGGGCTGGCCGTGGCCCGTGTCGGCGACGGCCGAGCGCTCACCCACCGGCCGGTCCGCAACGGCCGGCTGATCGACGGCGGGCAGATCCGTGAGACCCGGCCGGCCGGCGGCGGGCAGATCGGTACCGGCCGGAACCGTCGCCGTGGCCGCGCCGCCGGGCTCCGGCCAGTTCCAGTGCGCGGGCGCGGCGGCGCCGCTCGTCACCGGCGGCTCGGGCGGGGCGGCCGGGACGCCCGGAGTGGACGAGTGCGGCAGCGGCGCGAGGATGTCGGTGGCCTCGACCGCGTCGGGGTCACCGGTGGCGGTGACCGGGCGGGGCAGCACGGTGGTGGCGGTCGAGCCGAGCGCCCCGGCGATCACGGCGATCAGCGCGCCGTAGTAGGGCGCGACCTGGTAGCGGTCGGTCGCCGAGCCGGGGCCGGCGGTCAGGTAGGCGAACGCGACGAGCACCGGACCGGCAGCCCCGGCCGCGCCGCCGACAAGCGGCGGCCATTCGGCCCGGCGCGCGAGTACGCCGACGGCCCCGCCGGCCAGCAGGGCGAGCACCGGCAGCAGCAGCATGGACAGGCGTTGGGCCGCCTCCGGATCGAGCCAGGAGGGTTCGAGGACGCCGAGCCGTACCGTGGCCAGCGGACGGTTGGCGACGATCGTGGGAGCGACGGAGAGCAGCGCCAGCAGCCAGACGATGCCGGCGGTGACCGCCACGCCCCAGCCGAACGGCGGCTTGAGCAGGACGGCGATCGCCGCGCCCGCCCCGACCATCGCGCCGAGGGCGGCGCAGATGCCGGCGGCCCAGACCGGGTCGACGGATCCGCCCAGCTCGGCTGCGCGGGCCGGTTGCATGCACAGCGGGGCGACCACCATCGCGCCCAGCGCGCTGACGCCGGCGATGGAGAGCAGTTCGGTGGTGCCGCCGGGACTGTCGTCACGGCGGGCGAAGCGCTCGGTGAGGACGGCTCCGGCGACCGTGGCGACAGCGGCGAACCAGCCCACCCAGACGAGCTGGGCGGGCCACCGGTTGACCGAGACGTCCACGAACGCGCCGTCGAGGCGTACGACTCCGAAGCCGTACGCGATCCCCAACTGGCCGGCCCCGGCCAGTACGCTCACCCCGAGCGCCGTGAGCAGCAGCCTGCCCCACGTCCGAAAGGCCATGTCGGGCACGTTACGGCCCGGTGCCCCCGATCGCCACCTTGCCGCCGCGCGGCGCGGCGAACCTGCCGGTGTGGCTACTTCAGCTCGACCAGGCGCGCGAGGTAGGTGGTGTCGCCGACGTTGGTGAGCATGTGCACCGCGCCCGGGTCGCGGTAGACCACGCCGCCGGTCGGCTCGTCGGCGTCGATGGTGGTGCCGTCGATCGTCTGCACCACGTTCTTGGCGCCCTGGATGGCCACCACCAGGTACGGGTGGTCGTGGCGGTGCAGCGGCTGGCGCTCACCCGGCTTCAGCCGGATGTGCCAGACGCGTACGCGGTCGTTCTCGTACACGATCTCCTGGCCAACCGGGCCGAGTTCGAGGTCGGCGGAGAGTTCGGTCATCGCGGTCCGTCCAGTCGGGGGAGCACCTCGGCGGCGATGAGCTCCACGTGGTCGAGGTCGTCGAAGTCGATCAGGCGCAGGTGCACCCGGGTGGCCCCGATCGCGGCGAACTCGCCGATCCGGTCGACCAGCTGGGCGGGGGAGCCGACCACCGGGTCCTCCGGCGGCAGCGCGCTCGTGACGTGCAGCGGCGCGGCCCGGCGCTGCGCCTCGGCGTCGGTGCGCCCGATCGCCACCACGATGCCGGCGGAGAGCGTCAGCGGCGCGCGGCCGGAGGCGTCCCGCCCGGCGCGGTCGCACGCCTCGCGCACCCGCTCGTACGCGGCGGCGGTCTCGACCACGCTCTTGAACGGCATGTTGAACTCGTCGGCGTAGCGGGCGGCCAGCTCGGGGGTGCGCTTCGGTCCCCGGCCGCCGACGATCACCGGCGGGCCGGGCTGCTGCACCGGCTTGGGCAGCGCGGGCGCGTCGACCAGCCGGTAGTGCTCACCGGTGAAGCTGTACGTCTCGTCGGACGGGGTGCGCCACAGCCCGGTGACGATCTCCAGCTGCTCGGTGAGCCGGTCGAAGCGCTCGCTCACCGGCGGGAACGGGATGCCGTACGCGGTGTGCTCGCGCTCGTACCATCCGGCGCCGATGCCCAGCTCGACCCGGCCGCCGCTCATCCGATCGACCTGGGCGACCATGACGGCCAGCGGCCCGGGAAGCCGGAACGTGGCGGACGTGACGAGCGTGCCGAGCCGGATCCGGGAGGTCTCCCGGGCGAGCGCGGCGAGCGTCAGCCAGGCGTCGGTGGGGCCGGGCAGCGCCGGCTCGTCCCCCATGGCCCGGTAGTGGTCGGCCCGGAAGAAGCCCTCGAAGCCGGTCTCCTCGACCAGCCGGGCGAACCGGAGCTGGTCGTCGTAGTCCGCACCGCGGTGGGGTTCGGTGAACACCGAGACCCGCATGGTCACCGTCCTCCCACGGGTACGCCGGGGGCGTCCCGCTCCATCAGCAGTTCGTGCAGCTCGGCGCTGATGCGCGCGACGTCTTCCAGGTGTTCGTGGCGGCCCAGCGTGCGTGGCCGGGGGACGTTCACCTCGACCACCTCGCGGATGCGCCCGGGGCGCGGGCTGAGCACGACGACCCGGTCGGCGAGCAGCACCGCCTCGTCGATCGAGTGGGTGACGAAGACGATCGTCGCCTTCGTCTCCATGTGCACCCGCTGGAGTTCGCCGGAGAGCTCCTCGCGGGTGAGCGCGTCGAGCGCGGAGAACGGCTCGTCCATGAGCATCACCCGGGGTGAGCCGATCAGCGACCGGCACAGCGACACGCGCTGCTGCATGCCGCCGGACAGCTCGTGCGGGAGGCGCTTCTCGAAGCCGCCCAGCCCGGCCATCTCCAGCAACTGGCGGGCCCGGTCGCGGTGCTCGGCGCGGCGCCAGCCGAAGATCTCCACCGGCAGCAGCACGTTGTCCAGCACCGAGCGCCAGGGCAGCAGCGCCGGCCGCTGGAACAGCATCGCCACGTCGCGGCGGGGTTTCGTGATCGGCGTACCGCCCACGGTGATCTCGCCGCCGGTGACCGGGAGCAGGCCGGCGATCATGCGCAGCAGCGTGGACTTGCCGCAGCCGGACCGGCCGAGGACGGCGACGAACTCGCCTTCGGCGACGTCGAGGTCGATGCCGCGCAACGCCTCCACCCGCCCCGAACGGCCGTCGAAGGTGCGGGACACCCCGGACAGTCGGATCATCTTCCGCCGGCTCCCTTCCACGTCGTCCGAACGCGAGCCGGGCTAGCGTAGCGGACCGTGCTTATAGCACCGTCCGGGGTGGACGTCAGTCCGCTTTCCGTCACGCAACTTCGTTTCCGTTCCGCAACCGGGACGGCGACGGCAGGTCATCTGGCTTCTCGTACGCTGTTGCGCGCGAAGAGTCCCCTCACGACGGTCCAGTCGGCCGAACCCACGTGCCGACCCCGTCGGACCCACGACCCGACCGGCGAAGAAGTCCTGGTCGGAAAGGACATGGTGCACTGATGAGAAGGCTGACCCGTACGGTCGCCGCCGCGGCTCTGGCCACCGCCCTCGCCCTGGTGGGCGGCTGCAGCAGCGACTCGGACAAGTCCGAGAGCGGCGGCGGCAACGGCGCGGCGCTGGAGAAGGTGACGTACCTCACCTCGTTCGGCAACTTCGGGCGTGACTCCTACGCCTGGGTGGCGAAGGACAAGGGCTTCTTCAAGGAGGCCGGTTTCGACGTCGACATCAAGCCCGGTCAGGGCACCGGCTCCGTGATCCAGACCATCACCGGCGGTCAGGCCGACTTCGGCCCGATCGACCTGACCGGTGGCATCCTGCAGCTCGGCAACGGCCAGGCGAAGGACTTCGTGGCGGTGGCCGCGATCCAGCAGCGCACCATGGCCGCGATCGTCACGGTCGAGGGCAAGAACATCGCCACCCCGAAGGACCTCGAGGGCAAGAAGCTCGCCGACACCCCGACGTCCGTCGTGCGCAACCTCTTCCCGACGTACGCGCGGCTCGCCGGCATCGACGGCAGCAAGGTGACCTGGGTCAACGGTGAGGCGCAGGGCCTGATCGGCATGCTCGGCTCGGGCTCGGTGGACGGCATCGGCCAGTTCGTCGTCGGCCAGCCGACGGTGGAGACGGTGACCAAGAAGAAGCCGGTCGTCCTGCCGTACAGCAACGTGATGCAGGACCTCTACGGCAACGCGCTGATCACCTCGTCGAAGATCGCCAAGGAGAAGCCGGACATGGTGAAGAAGTTCACCGCCGCGCTGCTCAAGGGCCTGGAGTACTCGCTGGCCAACCCGGACGAGGCGGGCGAGATCCTGAAGAAGAACGTGCCGGCCGCCGTGCCGGCCGCGGCGTCCGCCGAGCTTCAGCTGATGGCCGCGTACGTCCGGTCGAGCAACTCCGGCACCGCGATCGGCACGCTGGACAGTGGCCGGGTGGCCAAGAGCATCGCGCTGCTCCAGGGCGCCGGTGCGCTGAAGCAGAACCTCACCCCGGACCAGATCATCGACTTCAACCTCGCGCCGAAGGCCTGACCGGCCCGCTCGGGCCAACGGGGGTGCGACCCGCCGGACACCCCGGTGGGGCGCACCCCCTTCGCGTGCCGGTCACACCGACCGGCGCAGAGAGGAGGACACGTTGACACAGTCGACCGAGGCCCGGCCGGAGGCGCCGCCGCGCCCGGGAGTCCGGCGCGGGATCGCCGTACGCCCGGCGGCGGTCGGGCTGCCGGCGCTCGGCCTGGTGATCGCGGTGGCGGCCTGGTGGCTGGTCACCTCGGGCCTGAACCTGGTGCACCCGGCCGCGCTGCCCCCGCCGCAGGCGGTGGGGAAGTCCCTCGCCGGCACCACCGAGGTGCTGCTGCCCGCGCTGGGCATCACCACCTGGATGACGGTGTTCGGCTTCGTGCTCTCGTCGGTGGCCGGGGTGCTGATCGGGATGGCACTGGCCGCCTCCAGCCGGGTGGAACGGATGTTCGCGCCGCTGCTGGTGGCGGTGAACGCGGTTCCGAAGATCGCGTTCGGGCCGCTGCTCGTGGTGGCCGTGGGCTGGGGGCAGAAGCCGATCCTGACCATGGTGTTCCTGCTCTGCTTCTTCCCGATCGTGCTCTCCACCGCGACCGGGCTGACCACCACCCCGGCGGACCTGGCGGAGCTGGGCCGGTCGCTCAACGCCTCGTGGTGGCAGTCGTTCCGCAAGGTGCGCTTCCCGGCGGCGCTGCCGCAGATCTTCGTCGGTCTCAAGGTGGCGATGCCGCTCGCCGCGATCGGCGCGGTGATCGGGGAGTTCTACTCGGACCGCCCGGGCCTGGGTTACCAGATCCTCCAGTACAACGGCGTCGGCGACACCGCTACCGCGTGGGCGGCGATCGTGCTGGTGGCGCTGATGAGCATCGCGCTCTACGCCGCCCTGAGCCTGGTCGAGCGTCTGGCCCTGCCCTGGGTACGGGCCACCACCTCGGCCCGCTGACACCCGAGACGAGAACCCGACGTCGACCGAGCGCCCGGAAGAAGACATCAACCCACGGCTGGCGGCCGCCCACGACAGGCGTGGCCCCA
>NZ_JBMVFV010000042.1:0-50907 GCF_049538395.1 Micromonospora sp. AB353
GTCACGGATCCACCCGGCCACACATGCACAGATCTTGCAGTTCGGTACCCCGGCGGACCTCGCAAAACCGGCATCCCTGGGCCTCGAGCGCAAGATCGCGCAAGAAGTCGGTCCGCCCCTGGCGGCGCAGGAGGGCGTTGCCTCCGCGACATGAGATCGGCGGGCCACATGATGGGAGCAGAGGAGATCTTGGTAGGAAAGGGCCCTATAGGGGCCGTTTCGTGCCAAGATCTACGGCTGCCCACGGCGGGCCGGGACGGGACACGACCTCCTGGCGTGGCGGCCCGTGTGGCGGCGGGAGGGTGCACCCCGGGTGGGGCGGGGTGGAGGTGGTGGCGGAGAGTGGCGCGGTGCGATATCTGCGCAGCGACGGACGCGTCGCCATCCGCCGTCCCCGACCGGCCGACGAGGCGGAGTTCGTCGCCGCCGCCCGGCGCAGCCGCGACCTGCACCATCCGTGGCTCTCCGCGCCCGACGACGCGCAGCGGTACGCCGCGTACCTGCGCAAGATCCGGGGGCGGGACAGCGCCGGGTTCCTGCTCTGCGACCGGGCCAGCGGGGAGATCGCCGGATACGCGAACATCAGCGGCATCGTGCTGGGCGCGCTGCGCGGCGGTTACCTCGGATACGCGGCGTTCCGCCCGTACGCGGGCACCGGGCACGCCTCGGCCGGGGTGCGGCTGGTGATCGAGTACGCGTTCGGGCCGCTCGGTCTGCACCGGCTGGAGGCGAACATCCAGCCCGGCAACGAGCCGTCGAAGCGGCTGGCGCGCCGGCTCGGCTTCCGCCTCGAAGGGTTCTCCCCGGACTACCTGTTCATCGACGGCGCGTGGCGCGACCACGAACGCTGGGCGATCACCGCGCCGGCGCCGGGCCGGGCGGAACCGGCGCCGGGGCGGTGACCGGCGGCCTCAGCTGCCGGGCTTCGGGAACGCGACCGGGCTGCGGTGCCCGTCCCGGTCCACCGCCCGTACGCCGAAGAACACGTTGTCCTTGGACAGGTCGACGGTCACCTCGGTGACGTCGCCGACCGGCAGCACCTTCTGCCACTGGTCGGATGTGGTCTCCCGCCACACCACCTCGTACCCGGCCAGGTCCGGCTCGGGGCCGCGCTGCCACCGCAGTGTGGTGTCGTTCGTCAGGTTCGCGGTCACCACTGTGACGCCCTTGGGTGTGCCCGGCGCCTGGGCCAGTGACCACAGCGTCGCGGCGTTCACCCGCGCCACCCGGGCGATGTAGCCGAAGTCGCAGAACTCGGGCAGGTCGCCGTACTGCACCCCGTCGACGACCCGCACGTCCTGGTGCTGGTGGGCGAAGTCCTCGTTGGGCTCGGTGAACCGGCCGGCCGGCCACCCCTCGCGCAGGAACGAGATGTGGTCGCTGCCGCGCAGGTAGCGGTCCCGCCGGTAGATGACGCGCACGTCCATGCCGGTGGCGGAGTTCTCGGCCACGTCGGTGACGAACCGGGCGAGCTGCCGCGACGGCGAGTCGTTCTCACCGCCGACGGACTGCCGCACGCTCGCCTCGGCCGGGGTCTCGGCGGTCGGCACACCCTCGGCGAACAACCGCACGGTACGCGGGTCGCGGGTGCCGTCGTCGGCGGTGCTGGAGCCGACGATGTCGTTGCTGAACATCGCCTGCACGTCGGCGCCGGCCGCCTTCAACTGCGACGCCAGGTACGCCGAGCCGTACAGTCCCTGCTCCTCGGCGGCGACGGCGGCGAGCACGATGGTGGCCTCGGTGCGGCGGGTGGACAGCACCCGGGCCAGCTCCATCACCACCGCCACGCCGGAGGCGTCGTCGTCGGCGCCGGGTGCGTCGCTGACCGCGTCCATCACGTCGGTGGCCCGGGAGTCGTAGTGGCCGGTGATGACGTACACCCGCTCGGGCGTGACGTCGCCGCGCACTGTCGCCACCACGTTGGTGACGGTGGTGGGGACCGGGATGCGGGAGGCGGGCTCCTGCACGTACGACTGCAGTTCGACGCTCATCCGGCCGCCGGACGCGGCCGCGTACCCGGCAAGCTGGGCGTGGATCCAGTCGCGGGCGGCGCCGATGCCGCGTACCGGATCGGTCTGGCTGGACAGGGTGTGGCGGGTGCCGAACGCGGCGAGCCGGCGCACGACGGCCTCGATCCGGCGGCTGTCGATCTCGCGCAGCAGCGCGGTCAGCTCGCGGCCGGGCCGCTGCGGCCGGGCCGGACGGCCCGGGCCCGGGGGAGCGCCGGTCGCGGCGGCGGCCGGGGCGGCGGTGAGCGGGGTGGCGACGGCGACGGCGGTGGCCGCCGCGGAGGCGGTGAGGAAGGTACGCCGGCTGGACCTCGTGGGCCGACCCTCGGCGGTCTCGTGGTTTCCCATCCCGGCATCCTCGCGCCGATCGCGAGGAATGTCCATATAGCCGCCGATGGATGGATCATGAGGGCACGTTTGTCGCAGGTCTGCCCGGGAACGGCAGCAGGCATGACGAAACCACGGGTGGTGATCGTGGGGGCCGGGTTCGCCGGGTACCACGCGGCCAAGACGTTGCGCCGACTGGCCCGCGACCGGGCCGAGATCGTCCTGCTGAACACGACCGACTACTTCCTCTACCTGCCGCTGCTGCCCGAGGTGGCGGCCGGCGTGGTGGAGCCGACCCGGATCGCCGTGCCGCTCGCCGGCACGCTCGACGGTGTCCGCGTGGTGGTCGGCGAGGCGGACCGGGTCGACCTGCAGAACCGGTGGGTCGGCTACCGCTCGATCGAGGGCGACCACGGGCAGCTCGCGTACGACCGGCTCGTGCTCAGCGTCGGCAGCGTCAACAAGCTGCTGCCGATCCCCGGCGTGACCGAGTACGCCCACGGGTTCCGCGGCCTGCCCGAGGCGCTGTTCCTGCACGACCACGTGGTCCGGCAGGTGGAGCTGGCCGAGCTGACCGACGACCCGGCCGAGCAGCGGGCCCGCGCCACGTTCGTGGTGGTCGGCGCCGGCTACACCGGCACCGAGGTGGCCGCGCACGGGCAGCTGTTCACCGACCGGCTGATGGCCCAGCGCCCGCACCTGAAGGTCCGGCCGCGCTGGATGCTGCTGGACGTGGCGCCCCGGGTGCTGCCCGAACTGGACCGGCGGATGTCGGTCACCGCCGACCGGGTGCTGCGCAAACGCGGCGTGGACGTGCGGATGGGCACGTCGGTCGCCGAGGCCACCCCGGACGGGGTGATGCTCACCGACGGCGAGTACGTCCCGACGTGCAGCCTCATCTGGTGCGTCGGCGTACGCCCCGACCCGTTCGTGGCCGAGCTGGGGCTGCGCACCGAGAAGGGTCGGCTGGTGGTCGACGAGTTCCTCAACGTCCCCGGCTACCCGGAGGTGTTCGCCTGCGGCGACGCCGCCGCCGTGCCCGACCCGACCCGCCCCGGGCAGGTGTGCGCGATGACCGCGCAGCACGCCCAGCGGCAGGGCAAGCTGGCCGCGCACAACATCGCCGCCTCGTACGGGCAGGGCGTGCGCAAGTCGTACAAGCACCACGACCTGGGCTGGGTGGTGGACCTGGGCGGCAAGGACGCGGCGGCGAACCCGCTCAAGGTGCCGCTCGCCGGGCTGCCCGCCAAGGCCGTCACCCGCGGCTACCACCTGCTCGCCATGCCCGGTAACCGGCCGCGGGTCGCGGCGGACTGGGCGCTGGACGCGACGCTGCCCCGGCCCGCCGTGCAGCTCGGGCTGGTCCCGGCGAACGCGGTGCCGCTGGAGAGCGAGTCACCGGAGCTGGCCCGCCGCCGCTGAGCCTCGACCACCCGCCGGCCGGTCCGTCACCCGCCGGCCGGCGGGTGACGGGAACCCGCCGGATCGCCGTCGGCGGGCTGCGGCAGGGCCTGCCGCCCGGCCGGCGCGAACTCGCGCAGCAGCACCTGCACGATGCCGGCGGCCGGGATCGCCAGCAGCGCCCCCACCAGCCCGGCCAGCTCGACCGACAGCAGCACGCTGACCAGCACCGTCAACGGGTTCAGCCGGACCGCGCGGCCCATGATGACCGGTTGCAGCAGATGGTTCTCCACCTGCTGGTAGACCACGAAGAAGACAAGCACGACGAGGCCGGCGGTGGGGGAGTGCAGGAACGCCGCGCCGGCCGCGGCGAGCGCGCCGAGCGTGGCGCCGACGAGCGGGATCAGGTCGAACACGGCGACCGTCAGGGCGATCACCGCGGCGAACGGCACACCGAGCAGGAACAGCACGACGAACGTCAGACCGCCGCAGATCACGCTGATCAGCAGGTTGCCGCTCAGGTAGCCGGTGACGATCCGGGACGAGTCGCGCCCGATGCGCCGCAGCCGCGCCGCCGCGCCGTCGCCGGTGAGCCGCAGCGTGGCGGCCACGATCTTCGGCGCCTCCAGGACCATCAGGTACGCCAGCACCACCACTGTGACAAACGCGGCGACCGCCTGGGCCACGCTGCGGACCACCCCGACCGTCGGGTCGCCGAGCCGGGCGCCGTACCGGCGGAGCTGGCCGGGTTCGGCGTACCGGAGCAGGTGGAAGCGGTCCAGCAGTCGCCCGAGCGGCCCCTGCCCGGCCTGCGCCTCGCGTACGAGGTCCGGCGCCCGGTCGGCGAACCGGCCCACCTCGTCCACCAGCGGCACCACGATCAGCGCGGCGACGGCGGACAACAGCGCGAACGCGGCCAGGAACACCAGCAGCGTGGCGAGCGCACGGCGGCGTACCCGGCGTTCGAGACGGTCCACGAGCGGTTTGAGGGCGACCGCGAAGAACACCGCCATCAGCCCCCACACCAGCACCCGCCGGGTGGCCCAGACCAGCGCCAGCCCGACCCCGGTGGCGAGGACCAGACCGATCACGATCAGCGTCCGGCGCGCGATGGACCGATCGTCGGCGGCGCTCATCCGGCGCGGCTACCCGCGCTGGGGAGACGAAAACCCGGCTCAGCCCAGGTCGGCGTCGGTGACCGGGTGGGCGCCGGCGGCGAACGCGTCGAGCGTCGCGCCGTGCAGCACCGTTCCGGGCACCGGGTCGGCGGCGACGCGGGTGGCGAGCCGGATCACCGGGATCCGGCCCGTCGTGGGCGTGGCGGCGAGCACCACGTTGCCGTAGCGGCGCCCGCGCAGCATCCGCCGGTCGGCGACCAGGCAGACGTCGGCGAACACCGCCCGCAGCGTCGCCACCTGCGCCCGGGTGTGCGCCAGCGGCGGCAGGTCGGTGAGGTTGATCAGATAGAGGCCGTCCGGGCGCAGCACCCGGGCCACCTGTGCCGCGAACTCGACCGCCGCCACCTGCGGCGGCATCCGGGCCGCCCGGTACACGTCGGCCACCACCAGGTCGTACGTCCCGGACGGCTCCCCGGCGACCGCCTCCCGGGCGTCGCCGATCGCCACCACCACCTCCGGCGGCAGCCGCGGCAGCCTCCGCCGGACCAGCTCGACCACGCCCGGATCGCGCTCGATCACCCGCTGCGCCGAACCGGGCCGGGTGCTCGCGAGCCAGCGCGGCAGCGTGAGCGCGCCGCCGCCCAGGTGCAGGGCGGTCAGCGCCGCGCCGCGCGGGGCGGCCAGGTCGATCGCGGCGGCGATTCGCCGCACGTACTCGAAGTGCAGGTACCGGGCGTCGGCCACGTCCACGTACGACTGCTCGACCCCGTCGGCCAGCAGCGTGCGCCCGGACGGGCGGGCCGGGTCCACCACGATCTCCAGCGTCTCGGTGTCGTCGTGATCCACGGCGGGACACGGTACCGCGCGGCCACGGGCGGCCCCGGCCCGCGTGGGACCGGGGCCGTTCCGCCGCCGGGTCAGCCGGCCGCCATCCCGGCGCCGGCCTCGTCGACTGCCGCGTCCACCCGGTGCGCGAGGTCCACGTCCGCCGCCGTCACGCCGTCGACCTGCTGGGTCCGGACCGTCAGCACGGCGTTGTCCGGGTCCGGCCGCCCGATCTGCGGCGACCGTCCGACGTCGGACTTGAGCCGGTCCAGCCGGTCGAGCACCCGGTCCAGGTTGCCGCCGGGCAGCTCGATCGTGCGCACGAGCGAGCGCCTGTCGCTGGACCAGTAGGGCAGTGTGGCGAGCGCGTCGCGCAGCTCCGCCTCGGTCAGCGGTGCGGTGGCCGAGGACGCGCCCACCAGGCCGCCGCCGAAGTCGGTCGGCCCGAGCAGGTCACGCAACTCGTCCGGTACGCGCAGCGAATCGACCAGGTCCGCGTCGGCCTCGGCGAGCGCGGCGAGCGTCGCCTCGGCCTGGTAGCGGGCCTGCTCCGGGGTGAGGCGGCTGTACCGGCCGACCTCGGCCAGGAAGCCGGGCAGGTCGCGGCGGCGTTCCAGGCCGTACACCGGCACCACGTCGTGCAGGGTCAGCGGCACCGCCTCCAGCAGCCGCTCCCGTTCCGCCTCGTCCAGCGCCCGGGCCAGGGCCAGCACGGTGCCCTCCGCCGCGACCTTGGCCGTGGTGAAGTCCACCCCGGCGCGCCGGCTCACGTCGTCGACGAGATCCCGGTAGCCCATCGAGACCCCGGGTGACGGCGTCGGGTCCGGCAGCGGGCGCTGCTGCTCCGCGACGGCGACCGGTGGCGGCGCGGGACCGCCCCGGGTGGTGTCCGGTTTGTGCCGTCCGGCCGGCGGCGGGCCGGACCGGTCGTGCTGGTCCAGCGAGGTGACCTGCTTGGACGCGCTCAGGCTGGCGCCGGTCTGGCTCGGCCGCAGCCCTCGTTCGCGGGCCTCGCGGGCCAGGGCCCGGCGGCGCTGGTTGTCGCCCTCCATCTGCTTGCGCATCGTCGCACCTCGTTCCTGGGTCGGTTGCGCTTGCGCCGACCGCGTTCCCGGCGCTGCCGGGAAGGTAACGGCGGACCGCCCGGTCGGACGCTTCATTCGCTGCGGGTGAGGAGTGCTCACCCCGGCGGGCGGCAGGCTCGGACGGACCGGACAACTTCCGACGCACGCGGAAGGGCAGGTCGACATGAAACGGATCGTGGAGATCGTCCCCGCCCGTCCCGGCTGGTACGCCCGTTGGCGCATCGGCCCGGACGACACCCGCTCCTACCCGGTGACCCTGTGGGCGCTGCTGGAACACCACGACGGCAGCGGACGCGAGGTGGTCGGTGTCGACTGTGTCGGGCAGTGGCCCGGCGCGGACGACGACGACATGAATGGGGACTTCGTCCGTTATCTGTTCCAGACGCCTGATTCCGGCGCGCCGGAGGACGTCGAGCCTCCGCTCGCGGGGCAGTCGCGCGACGAGACGCGGCACCGGCAGGCCGAGCCTGCCGCCTGAGCCATCCTCCCGGCCCCCGGCCCCTGGTCCCAGGGTCGGGGGCCACCCCTGTCCGCGTGTCGCTCAGCCCGCCTGACGGGTCGGGGCCGGGTCAGCCGGCCTCGCGGACGCCGCCGGTCAGATCGCGTGGCGGGGTGGCGAGCAGTTCGGCCAGGCCGGTGCGGTCCAGCAGATGCCTGATCTGCGGGTTCAGGTTGAACAGGCGGATCGCCCCGGTGCCGGCCCGGTGGATCACCACGAGCGCACTCAGGCCGGAGGAGTCACAGAGGCCCACCCCGGCGAAGTCGAGTTCCAGCTCCTGGTGACCGTCGCGGCGCAGGTCGGCCACGGCGTCGACGAGTTCCGGCGCGGTGTCGAAGTCCAGCTCTCCGGCCAGCCGCACCCGGGCGGAACCGGCGTCGAGCCGGTCCACCTCGATGGTCAACATCTGGGAGGGCACGTTCCCATGTTCCCAGCCGGGCCCGGCCGGGAAACCCCCGGGGTCACGCGGACGCGGTCGAACCCGGCGCGTCGTCGACCGGCGAGCGGTCGAGCAGACCGGTGACGCCGGTCAGGTCGAGGATGGTCTCCAGGAACCGGGGGACCGCGCGTAGCTCGATGGCGGTGCCGGCCTGCTGGCCCTCCCGCCAGGCGTGCACGATCACGGACAGGCCGGTGCTGTCCATGAACTGCAGGTCGCCGAAGTCGAACACCAGCGTCACCGGACGCGCGGCGAGCAGCCGGTCGATCTCGGCGCGCAGCGGGGCCGCCGTGGCGTACGCCAGGTCGCCGCCGACGACCACCACCGGAACGGCCGGGTCGGAACGATCCACGGAGATGCTCAGCGGGCTCGCCTCGGGCCTTCTCCGTTGAGGAACCACGTCACGCCTTTCCGCGGGGGTGCCGGTCGGGCCGGGATGACAGGATCGTAACAACAGCGGCATCACCTCGCTGGATGCGCGAGCCGGGCGCCCGCGCCGTGGGGTGGCGGTCCCGGCGTACCGGCGTAGGGTGGGCGGTGAGACGTGACCACAGGCGCCGGCTCCGGCGCCTCCGGGTGTCGACGAGGAGAGTGGGGCTCAGCTGGTGACTGCTGCCGACGTCAGGGGTGCCGACCCGGGCGACGGACGGATCTCCACGCCGAGCGCCGCACGGGCTCCGGCGTGGTCCGCCGCCGCGCCCGCGCCGTCCGCTCTGCCGCCGCTGGCCGCCGACCGCGACCTCACCGTCCCGAACTGGTCCGAGGTGGTCGAGCACTTCCGTGAGGGCCTGGTCGTGTGCGACGCCGACGGTGTCGTCCAGCACGTGAGCCCGGTCGCGGAGCGCCTGATCCCCGAGGTGACGCCCGGCGAGCTGCTGGCCGCCGCGGGTCCGGCCCCGCTGCGCGGCGACGGGCCGGCCGAGTTCACCCACCACGGGCGGCGGCTGCGCGTACGCCCGGTCGCGCTGTCCCACCGCGGGCGCTGCTGGTACGTCGACGACGTGACCGAGATCGTCAGCCGGGCCGACGCGCTGCTGGCCGAGCGGGCCCGCTCGGCGTTCCTCGCCGTAGTGGGCGAGAAGCTCGGCAACCCGCTGCACCCGGACCGGGCCGCCGCCGCGGTGGTGCGCCTGGCCGTGCCGACGGCGGCCGACGTGGCGGTCCTGGTCCTCGCCCCCCGCTCCGGCCGGGCCCGCTGGTGGCGGGCGGTACGCGCGGACGACCGGCCGCCGGTGGTGGACAGCGGGGTGCTGCCCGCCACGGCGCTGCCCGCGGCGATCGAGGCCGGTCTGGCCGGCACCGAGCCGCACACGCTGGACTGGCTGGTCGAACAGGCCGCCGACGCGGGCTGGCTGCCCGGCCTGGACGCCTCCGGCGCCACCGCGCGGGTGGTGCCGCTGCCCGGCCGGGAGGCGCCTGCCGGTGCGCTGCTGGTGGCCCGGCGCGCCGACCGCTGGTACGACGAGGCCGACGTGGAGCTGGTCCGCGCGTTCGCGGCCCGGGCCGGCGCGGCGCTGACCACCGCGATGCTCTACCGCGACCAGGCCGAGGTCGCCGACACGTTGCAGGCCAGCCTGCTACCGGTCGAGCCGGCCGCCGCGACGGGCGTGCAGTGGGGCACCGCGTACCGGCCGGCGCAGGCCGGGCTGCGCATCGGTGGCGACTTCTACGGCTCGCACCGGCTCGCCGACGGCGGCTCGGTCTTCTTCCTCGGTGACGTGTCCGGCAAGGGCGTGGAGGCGGCCGTGTTCACCGGCCAGCTCCGCCAGTGCCTGCAGGCGCTGCACCGGGTGGAGACGCAGCCGGGGCGGCTGCTGAAGCTGCTCAACGACGCGTTGCTGGAGACCACGCAGGCGCACGGGCAGGGCCGCTTCGCCACCCTGGTGCTCGGCGTGGCCCGGCCGCACCGTGACGGCGGCCTGACGCTGACCCTGGCCGGCGGCGGGCACCTGCCGCCGCTGGTGCTGCGGGAGTCCGGCGAGGTCGAGGTGGTGCCGCTGCGCGGCATGCTGATCGGTGTGGTGCCCGATCCCCGCATCGGCGAGGTGACGGTGCACCTGGCGCCGGGGGAGACCTGCCTGTTCTACAGCGACGGGGTGACCGAGGCGCGCGGCGGCCGGCGCGGCGACGAGCAGTTCGGCCCCGAGCGGCTGCTCCACGCGGTGACCGGCTGCCACCGGATGCCCGCGCCGGCGCTCGCCGAGCGGGTCGAGCAGGTGACCTGCGACTGGCTCGCGCACGGCGACCACGACGACATCGCGGTGCTGGCGCTGCGCGCCACCGGCCCGTCCGGGCGGGCGCCGCGGCACCTGCACGCGGTGCCGGACCCGGCCGTGACCGAACCGACGAGGGAGTTGTCCGCGTGACCGTGCCGACCGTCGAGGCCGACCCGGGCCACGCCTTCCCCCGCTACCTGGAGTGCCTGGCCGACGCCGACGAGTCCGCCGCCGTGGCGGTGGCCCGGGGGCTGCTGGAGGCGGGCGTGCCGGCCGAGCGGGTGCTGCTGGACCTGGTCGCCCCGGCCCAGGCCGAGGTGGGTGAACGCTGGGCCCGCAACGAGTGGAGCGTCGCCCAGGAGCACGCCGCCACCCACATCAGCGAGCGGGTGGTGGCGGCGGTGGCCGCGTACGCCGATCCCCGCCCGACCCGCGGGCGGATCGTGATGGCCTGCATGGACGGCGAGTGGCACGCGCTGCCGGCCCGGCTGGTGGCCGAGGTGCTGCGGCTGCGCGGCTGGCAGGTGGTCTTCCTCGGCGCCAGCGTCCCGGCCGCGCACCTGGTGTCCTACCTGCACCGCTACGACGCGGAGGCGGTGGCGCTCGCCTGCGCGCTGCCGATGCGGCTGCCGCACGCCCACCGGATGGTGGAGGCGTGCCGCCGCTCCGACGTGCCGGTGGTGGTCGGTGGCCGGGGCTTCGGCGACGACGGCCGCTGGGCCCGCGTGCTCGGCATGCCGTGGGCGCCCGACGCGCCGGCCGCGGCGGACCTGGTGGCCGACGAGCGGGCGTTGCGCGAGGCGCCGCCCGCGCGGCTGGACCACCTGGCCGACGACGAGTACGCCAGCCTGGTCAAGCGGCGCGGCGAGCTGATCGACAGCGCCCTGGCCGATCTGCGGGAGCGGGTGCCGTCGACCGCGGACTACACGCCCGCGCAGCTCGACTCCACGATCAGCGACCTCGGCTACATCGTGGACTTCCTGGCCGCCGCGCTCTACGTGGACGACGCGACGCTGTTCACCGGGTTCGTCGAGTGGCTGGTGGAGATCCTGGTCAGCCGTGGGGTGCCGGCGGGCGCGGTCGGGCTGACGCTGGAGCACTATGGACAGCAGCTGCGGGACTTCCCGCGCGCGGCTGCCTTCCTCGACCGGGGCCGCGCTCTGGTGGGCGGGCTGTCGGCGGCGGGCCGCTGACGGGCGCCGGGGCGGCCGTCGCATATACTTGCACCACTGCAAGTGTTTTCCTGTGGTGGGAGCGAGGGGGGCCACTGTGACGTTCACCGTCACGTACGCCCAGCGGGACGGGGGCGGCGCCCGCCTCCGGCTGGCCGGCGAGCTCGACCTCGGCACGGCCGGAGAGCTGAACTCGGCGATCGACCGGCTGATCGCCGAGGGGCACCGCGAGCTGCTGCTCGATCTCACCGACCTGACGTTCTGCGACTCCACCGGCATCGCGGCGTTCGTCCGGGGGGACAACCTCGTCGCCGCCGACGGCGGCTGGCTGCGGCTCACCGGGGCGACCGGCCGGGTCGCGCGGGTGCTCCAGGTGACCGGGCTGGCCGAGGTGCTCCACCTCGACCGCGACTCCGTCGACCCGACCGCGCCGGCCGCCTCCTGATCCGATACATTTCCCCGCCAGCAGCCGGCCGTGCGGCCGGACGCCCTCCTCACCGAGAAACAGGTAACCCCATGGGTCAGACCAGTCCCAGCCCCGTTCGCATCCTGGTGGTGGACGACGACCCGGGCGACGTCCTGATGATCGAGGAGGCGCTCGCCGACTCCGACGTCGACAAGGTCATCGACGTGGTCGCCGACGGTCAGGAGGCGATGGAGTTCCTCCGCCGCGAGGGCCGGCACACCGAGGCGCAGCGCCCGGACGTGATCCTGCTCGACCTGAACATGCCCCGGATGGACGGGCGGCAGGTGCTCGGTGAGGTCAAGGGTGACGAGAGCCTGCGGACCATCCCGATCGTCGTGCTCACCACCTCCAACGCCGACACCGACGTGGTCAGCAGCTACACGCTGCAGGCCAACGCGTACGTGACGAAGCCGATCGACCTGGACGACTTCAACGACGTGGTACGCCGCATCGACGAGTTCTTCGGACGGGTGGTCGTGCTCCCGAAGCACCAGTAGGGGCGGGAAGTCCGGGCCCCCGCATCCTGCACATTTTGGGGGAACGGCCGCGCCCGGGAGCGTCCGGACCGCAGGATCGGCTGGTGGGGACGCACACCGGCTGCCTGGGGGGCGACGCATGAGGTTCTCGGTGGTGGAGACCGGCTACGACAGGCGTCAGGTGGACGCCTGCCTGGACGAGCTGAGCCTGCGGCTGGGGCGGCTGGCGGCGCGTGCGGAGGGCGCCGCCGGGGCCGGCCGGGAGTGGGACCAGATCCGGTCGGACGCCCTGCACCTGTGCGATTTCCTGCATCGCCGTACCGCCCCGGTCGAGGGCGGCACGTCCCGCCCGCCGGCCGCCGAACGGGAGGCCGCCGAGCTGCTGGCGCAGGCCCGTGCCGAACTGGAGGCCGCCCGCGAGGAGGCCCGCCGGTTGCGGGAGGAGGCGTACGCCGAGGCCGTGCGGGCCCGCCGCGAGTTCGAGGCGGCCCTGCTGGCGCGCCGACGCCGGGAGTCCCGGGTCGACGAGATCCTGGCCGGCGCGCGGGGCGATCGGGTGGCGGTGGACACCCCCACCGCCGCGGCGGGCGTGCGGCCCGGTGGCACCGGGCGCAGCGCCGCGTGACCCGCGCCGGTCAGACCAGCGCCGCCACCACGGTCGTGGCGCGCTTCTCGTGCCGGGCGTACGCGTCGGGGTAGGCGGACACCTGCACCGCCTGGGCCGCGGCGGTGACGCTCATGTCCTCCCAGCCGGGTACCTCGCGCAGCGCGGCGTAGAAGGCCCGGGCCGCGTACGCGGGTCGCATGAGCTGGGCGACGGTGCCCCAGCCGCTGCTGGGCCGCTGCTGGAACAGCCCGACCGAGTCGTGGTCGGAGCCGCTGCCCTGGTGCGGGTGGTCGAAGGACTCCGGCAGTACGTCGCTGGCCAGGTTGTAGAGGTCGCTCTCCTGCATGGCGGTGGCGACGGCGACGACCAGCGCGCGGCGGGGCATCCTCATCTCCCGCCCCACGTCGACGATGGCCTTGGCGTTGTCCATCTGCCGTTGGTCCAGGCCGGCGACCGGCCGGGGGCGCTTGGGCAGCACGGGCTTGCGCGGCGGCTTCTTCGTCGCCGGGGTGGCGCTGGGCGTGGGGGCGGGCGGCGGCAGGGCCGCGGCGGCGGGCGGCGCGATCCGGGTGACGTCGCGGGAGGCGCGCTGGTCGGCGGCGGCCCGGTCGGCGACGGCCTCGCGTACCTCCAGGTGCGCCGGGCCGGTCTCGCCGACGCCTGCCACGCCGATCAGGCCGAGGCAGCAGGTGACGCCGGTGGCGACAGCGATCCGGCCGGGTACGGTCCGGGCCGGGCCGCGTCGCGGCGGTTCCGGGGCGCGGTGACGCCCCACTCTCCGTTCGGCTGATGCCGGGTCAATCGTTCGGCGAACCGGGCGGTTGGCGGGCAGCGGCTGATGATCGGAGTCGTCGGGATGCACCCGCCGAGGCTAGAAAGCTTCCGGGCCTTTGCCATCGGGGTGATTAGTGGCATGCGCCACAATCTGCCGGATTCGCGGTCCGCATTAGGGGCGCTGGATCATCAAAACCGCCAAAGCTGCGTACCCGGAAGAATGCCAATGTCGGTTTCGGTGGTGTGAAACGGACGTCCGGCCGATCCGGCGGCAGCGTACCCCCGGTTCCTCCGTTCGGCGGAGGGTGCCCTGGTCGGACGTCCTGCGCGCGGCGTCGGTCCACCGACCCGCAGGGATCGACGCATCGCGATCGGATGGTCCGCGCCTGAACCCTGTGGATCATGGCGAGGCCGCCGCGCGACGGCCCGGGCGCTCGATACGATTCCCACGGTGACGGAGCGGATGGTCGACGAGCGCCCGAGCGGCCCCCGCAGCCGGCGCGGCACGCTCGTCGTCGTCTGCGCCGTGCTGCTCGCGCTGCTGCTCGCCGGGCACCGGCTGGTGCCCAACGTCAACGGCCTGGGCAGCCTGGTGGACAGCGTCACCCCGCTGCTCGGGATCGCCGTACCGGCGCTCGCGCTGGCGGCGCTGCTGCGCCGCTCCCGGCCCGCGCTGCTGGCGGTGCTGCTGCCGGCCCTGATCTGGGCCGGGCTGTACGGGCGCGCCTGGCTGCCCCCGGCCGCCGGCGCGGACGGCGCCACGGTCCGGGTGGTCAGCCAGAACCTGCGCGTGAGCAACCCCGACCCGGCCGCCACCGTCGGCGCGCTCACCGGCGACGCCCCGGACCTGATCGGGCTCCAGGAGGTCGCCGACGGTGGCCGGGTGGCGCCGGTGCTGGCCGAGCGCTACCCACACCGGGCGGTCGTGTCGACAGTCGCGCTGTGGAGCCGGTGGCCGATCCGCGAGGCGCACGGCGTGGACACCGGGCTGGGCTGGGACCGCGCGCTGCGGGCCGTCGTGGCCGCGCCCCGGGGCGACCTGACCGTGTACGTGGTCCACCTCGGCTCCGCGCGGGCCGGGCACACCGCCACCCGGGACCAGACCGTCGCCGCGCTGGCCGACGCCGTGCGCGCCGACCCGGCCGACCGGCTGGTGGTGCTCGGCGACCTGAACACCGCCACCACCGACCGCGTCTTCGACCCGCTGACCCGGCTGCTCGGCGACGCGCAGGCCGAGGCCGGGCAGGGATTCGGCTTCACCTGGCCGGCGGAGCTACCCGTCACTCGCCCGGACCACGTCCTCTACCGGGGCCTCACGCCGACCACCGCCGGGGTGCTGCGCACCCCGGACAGCGACCACCGCGCGGTGACCGCCGGCTTCCGCTGGTGACCGCTCAGTGCCGGCCGTTCTCCGCCGGGGTCACGGTGAGCCGGTGCCGGCTCGGGTCGCCGCTGGAGAACGGCCACAGCCGGTCGGCGTAGGCGACCAGGTCGGCCAGCTGATCCCGGGTCAGTCCCGCCGAGGAGATCTCGGCGTGCACGTCGGCCCGGTAGCGGCCGTCGTCATCGCGGCCCAGCTTCGCCTCGGCCGTCACCTGCACGGTGTGCGCCTCGTCCGTGATCTCCCCGGCCGCCTCCACCGCCGCGTGGTGCAGGCAGGAGGCGAACGCCGCGGCCAGGAGCTGCTCCGGCGTCAGGCCGGTGCAGTGCGGCGCCAGCGGGGACGCCAGGGCGGAGGAGAGCCCGCCGTCGTCGGTGCGTACGTGACCGCCCGCCGCGGTCGCCGTGGCCGTCTCGGCCAGCCAGGAACTCGGATCCGGCATCGCGTTCCTCCCGTCACTCACCGGACCGCGTTCCCGGACCCGCAGCGGCGAAACCGTGCCCGGGCGGGCAGTAGGAGCGCTCAGCCGACCCGGCCGCTGGTCGCGGCGTCGACGGCCATCGCCTCGGTGGCCTCGGCGGCGGCCCGGCTGGTCCACGGCGATACCTGCGGTTCCCGCTGCCGGGGCAGCGCCGCGGTCATCGGCACGTAGACCCGGGCGTCCACCGCCTCGGCCAGCAGCAGCGCCGCCATCGGGCTGGTCGGCCGGGCGCACGGGTCGGCGTCGAGGCAGCGCCGGCACAACTCGGCCACCTCGCTCGGCAGACCGGGCACCTCGGGCAGCGGGCGGGGCGGCCGGCGGCGGCGCGAGCCGAGCAGCTGGGTGGTGCTGCCGGCCTCGTACGGCAACTCGCCGGTGAGGCAGTAGTACAGCAGCACGCCGAGCGCGTACATGTCGGCCGCCGGGGTGGCCGGCTGCCGGTCGAGCTGCTCCGGCGCCAGGTACGCCGGGGTGCCCACCACCACGCCGTCCGGCGTGTGGTCCGGTGCCCCGGCCGGGGTGGCGATGCCGAAGTCGAGCACCTTCACCCCGCACGGGGTGAGGATCACGTTCGCGGGCTTCACGTCCCGGTGCACGATGCCGTGCGCGTGTGCGGCGGCCAGCGCGGCGCACACCTCGGCGCAGACCCGTACCGCGATCCGCCAGTCCAGCGGCCCGCCGCGCAGGTGGGCGGCGAGCGTCTCGCCCTCGGCCAGCTCCATCACGATGTACGGCACCGGCCGCCCGTCCGGCAGCGTCGCGGTGCCGAAGTCGTGCACGCTGGCGACGTTCGGGTGCACCAGCCGCGCCGCCGAGCGTGCCTCGGCCCGGATCCGGTCCACCGAACCGGCGTCGCCGTCGAGCGCGGGGGAGATGAGCTTCACCGCGACCGTCCGGTCCAGCACGCGGTCGTGCGCGCGCCACACCTCCGACATGCCGCCCAGGCCGGCTCGCTGTTCGAGCTCGTACCGCCCGCCCAGCGTCCTCATCGCCCACTCCTCGCCTCGTCCGGTGCCCTCCGGTCCCGCTACCCGGCCCCGGAGCTGTGCAAACCGCCGAGGAGCGGCGCCGCGGCGGGGTAGCTTCGCGGCGGGGGCGTCGAGGAACGGGGGACAGCGGTGGGCGCGGTGCGCGTACGGTTCGTCGGCGGACCGGCCGACGAGCTGACCCGGGAGCTGCCGGCCGGTCCGGACGGCGCGCCGCCGCCCCGGTGGGTGCTGCGTCATCCGGAGGAACCGGCCGAGGGGATCGCCGACCACCTCTACGAGCGTGACGACCACGCGTCGCCCGGTGGCTGGACGATGCGGTACGTGCACACGTTCCCGTTCGGCGCGACCGAGTGAGGCCCCGGAGCGGCCGGGCGCGCCGCGTCAGGCCGGCCGGACGCCGGTGGTGCCGAGGATGACCGAGGCGACCAGCTCCGGGTCGTCGTGCATGGGCACGTGCCCGCAGCCGGGCAGGTCCAGGTGCCGCGCGGCCGGCAGCCGGGTACGCGCCAGCGCCGCCTGCCGGTAGGGCAGGATCCGGTCCCGCGTACCCCAGGCCACGGTGACCGGCACCGTCGGGGCGCCCGCGTAGGCGTACCCCCGTCCGGCGCGGGCGACGGCGCGGAACGCCCGCGCCTGGCGCAGCGCGCGGGCGTCGGCGAGCGCGTCGTCGAGGGCCATCCGGTTGGGCCGGGCCAGGATCATGCCCATCGCCAGCATCCGCAGCGCGGGCGCGGCGAACAGGCGGCGCAGCACCGGTTCGGGCAGCCGGGCCGCGTTGCGGTGCAGGGACAGCACGGTCAGCGCCCAGCGCAGCTCGCGCGCGGTGCAGAACCCGGCCGGCGACAGCGCGGTGGCCGACGAGACCGCGCCGAGCGCGGCCAGTTCCAGCGCGATCGCCCCGCCCAGGCTGTTACCTGCGACGTGCGGCCGTTGCAGCCCGAACGCGGCGAACAGCTCGACCATGGCCACGGCCAGGCCGGGCATGTCGGCGGGCAGCCCGGCGGCGGGCACCGGGGAGCGGCCGAAACCGGGCAGGTCGACGGCTATCACGTCGTGCGCCTCGGCGAGGCGGTCCAGCACCGGCCGCCAGGCGCCGCCGTGGTGGCCGATGCCGTGCAGCAGCACCAGCGTCGG
The DNA here is from genome assembly GCF_049538395.1 of Micromonospora sp. AB353. NCBI lineage: Bacteria > Bacillati > Actinomycetota > Actinomycetes > Micromonosporales > Micromonosporaceae > Micromonospora > Micromonospora sp. AB353. The sequence continues at coordinate 17,400 of NZ_JBMVFV010000042.1, forward strand.
CCCGGTGCCCCGCCGCTCGTAGACGACGTCCACCGGCGCGGTCACGGCCGCCCCTGCGGCGTGCTGGCGCCGAAGCCCCGGCCCAGCGCCCGGGACTGCTCCTCGATCAGCGGGACGGTGGCCCGGGCGGTGCGGCCCACCAACCGGTCGGCCAGCGGGCTGACCAGCACCGATCGCATCGCCTGCACGCCGGCCACGGCGCGCGGCACGTACACCCGGCGGCTGCGGCGCTCGATCGCCCGGACGAACGCCTCGGCGCACTCGGCCACCGTCGTGGTGCGCCGCAGCGGCCACGGCAGCTTCGCCAGCGCCGTGGAGAAGGCCGGCAGGTCGGCGCGCGCCTCGCGGACCAGGTCGGTGTCCACCCACGACGGATGGGCGGTGCCGACCGCCACGCCCCGGTGCGCCAGTTCGAGCCGGACCGCGTTGCCGAACTGCTCGACGCCCGCCTTCGACGCGCAGTAGGCGGCCATGCCGGGCAGCGCGGCGAACGCCGCGGCCGAGGAGACGATCAGCAGGTAGCCGCCTCGGTCCACGAGCGCCGGCACGGTCGCCGCCGCCGTGCGCATCACCCCGATCAGGTTGACCTCGACGGTACGCACCAGCGCCTCGACGTCGCCGACGGCGATCGTGCCGCGGTTGGCGACCCCGGCGTTCGCGACCACCGCGTCGATCCCGCCCAGCGCCGCCACGGTGCCGTCGACCGCCTCGGCCAGCGCCTGCTGGTCGGTGACGTCGGCGGCGAACCAGGCGTGCCCCGGGCCCAGCTCGGCGGCGAGCGCGGCGAGCCGGTCGGGTTCCAGCCCGACGAGGGACAACCGGGCACCGCGGGCCGCGGCGAGGCGGGCGGTGTGCTCGCCGATGCCCCGGGCCGCGCCGGTCACCAGCACCACCTTGCCGGCCAGCCGGCCGGAAAAACGACCGTCGATGGACATGCCCGGAAGTTACCACCGGGTAGCCCGGGTGCGGAAGACCTCGCCGGACCTGCCCGGAACGGCACCGTACGGCGCGCACAGCTGGTACACAGGATCGGGACAGCCCGCCGACAGCGGGGCCGCCCACGATGGGGGCATGGTCATGAACGCGCAGTCCGCGCAGGGCCGCATCGAGCTGCGCCGCCCGGACGGCGAACCGGTGCGGGTGCTCGTCGTCGACGACGAGCCGACGCTCACCGACCTGCTCTCGATGGCCCTGCGGTACGAGGGCTGGCAGGTCGCCGCCGCCGGCAGCGGCATGGCGGCGGTCACCACCGCCCGCCAGTTCCGCCCGGACGCCGTGGTGCTCGACGTGATGCTGCCCGACCTGGACGGCTTCCAGGTGCTGCGCCGCCTGCGCGAGCAGTTCCCGAGCGTGCCGGTGCTGTTCCTGACCGCCCGCGACGCGGTGGAGGAACGCGTCGCCGGGCTCACCGTCGGCGGCGACGACTACGTCACCAAGCCGTTCAGCCTGGAGGAGGTGATCGCCCGGCTGCGCGCGCTGCTGCGCCGCTCCGGCTTCGCGGTCGCCGCCCGCCAGGAGGCGGTGCTCACCGTCGGCGACCTCACCCTCGACGAGGACAGCCACGAGGTACGCCGCGGCGACGACCTGATCACGCTCACCGCCACCGAGTTCGAGCTGCTGCGCTACCTCATGCGCAACCCGCGCCGGGTGCTCAGCAAGGCGCAGATCCTCGACCGGGTGTGGAACTACGACTTCGGCGGCCAGGCCAACGTGGTCGAGCTGTACATCTCGTACCTGCGCAAGAAGATCGACGCGGGCCGCGCGCCCATGATCCACACATTGCGCGGGGCGGGTTATGTCCTCAAACCCGCCGAGTGACAGCCGTGGCCGGCTGCGCCGCCGCCTGGCCGGCTGGTCGTTGCGCCGCCGGCTCGTGCTCTCCGTGGTGGCGCTGCTCGCGCTGGTCAGCCTCGGCATCGGCGGCCTGACCACAGTGGCGCTGCGGCACTTCCTGATCGACCAGATCGACAACCAGCTCACCTTCGGTGACCGGCGGCCCGCCGACTTCGAACGCTGGGCCCGCCGCGGCATCGACCCGCCGCGCCCGGATCAGCGGCCCACCCCGCCGGACTCCGACGAGGTCGCGCCGGACCCCCCGGGCGGCTTCCCGCCAGGCTCCATCGCGGTCCGGGTGCCCGCTGCCGCCGAACCCGTCGGCCGGGTCCGGTCCGAGAGCGGCGGGAGCGAAGAGGTGCCCGCCGCCGACCTGACCGCGCTGGCCCGCGTACCCGTCGGCGACCGCCCGCGCACCGTCGTCGTCGGGGACCGGGGGGACTACCGCGCGATCGCGCTGCCCTCGCCGCGCGGCGACGGCGACGTGCTGGTCCTCGCGATCCCGCTGGCCCAGGTGGACGACACCGTCATGTGGATGCTCGTCGCGCAGGCCGGCGTGATCGGCGCCGGCCTGGTCATCGCCGGCGCCCTCGGTCTGCTCATCGTCCGGGTCACGCTGCGCCCGCTCAACCGCGTCGCCGCCACCGCCGCCCGGGTCACCGAACTGCCGCTCGACCGGGGCGAGGTCGCGCTGTCCGTGCGGGTGCCGGCCGCCGACACCGACCCCCGCACCGAGGTCGGGCAGGTCGGCGGCGCGCTCAACCGGATGCTCGGCCACGTCGCCGCCGCGCTCGCCGCCCGGCAGGCCAGCGAGACCCGGGTACGCCAGTTCGTCGCCGACGCCAGCCACGAGCTGCGCACCCCCCTCGCGGCCATCCGCGGGTACGCCGAGGTGGCCCGCCGGGGCCGCCAGGAGGTGCCGCCCGACGTGGCGCACGCGCTGCGCCGCGTCGAGTCGGAGAGCACCCGGATGACCAGCCTCGTCGACGACCTGCTGCTGCTGGCCCGGCTGGACTCCGGCCGCCCGCTCGCCACCGAGCCGGTCGACCTGACCGCCATGGCGGTGAACGCGGTCAGCGACGCGCACGTCGCCGGGCCCGACCACCGCTGGCAACTCGACCTGCCCGACGAGCCGCTCACCGTCACCGGCGACGCCCACCGGCTGCACCAGGTGCTGGCGAACCTGCTGGCGAACGCGCGGGTGCACACCCCGCCCGGCACCACAGTCACGGTCCGGCTCGCACCAGCGCCCGGCGGCGTCGAACTCCGCGTCACCGACGACGGGCCGGGCATCCCGGAGCAGTTGCAGCCGGAGGTCTTCGAGCGGTTCGCGCGCGGCGACACCTCCCGCTCCCGCGCCCAGGGCAGCACCGGCCTGGGACTGGCCATCGTCGCCGCCGTGGTGGAGGCGCACCAGGGCCGGGTCGACGTGGTCAGCCGGCCCGGCCGTACCGCGTTCACGGTGTGGCTGCCGGGATCCACAGCCGACGCATAGGCCGTTCACGGGAGCGGGCCAGCGGGCCCGCCGAGTCTTGCCCGCATGAACCGAACCGACAGCCTGCCGACCGTGCCCACGGCCGCGCCGCCCGGCACCGAGCCGGCCCCCGCGCCCGTACCCCCGCAGACCCGCACCGGCCGCGATCCGCGCTGGGCCCGGCCGGCCCTGCTCGGCCTGCTGGTCGTGACCGCGCTGCTCTACCTGTGGGGTCTGGGCGCCTCCGGCTGGTCCAACGCGTTCTACTCGGCCGCCGTGCAGGCCGGGTCGCAGAACTGGACGGCGTTCTTCTACGGCTCGTCCGACGCGGCCAACTCGATCACGGTGGACAAGACCCCCGCCTCGCTGTGGCTGATGGCGCTCTCGGTGCGCATCTTCGGCCTGAGCGGCTGGTCGATCCTCGTGCCGCAGGCACTGCTCGGCGTCGCCTCCGTCGGCGTGCTGTACGCGACGGTCCGCCGCTGGTACGGCCCGGCCGCCGGACTGCTCGCCGGGGCGGTGCTCGCGCTCACCCCGGTGGCGACGCTGATGTTCCGGTTCAACAACCCGGACGCGCTGCTGGTGTTCCTGCTCGTCGCGGCCGCGTACGCCACGGTGCGCGCGGTCGAGACGGCGAGCACCCGGTGGATCGCGCTGACCGGCGTGCTCGTCGGCTTCGGCTTCCTCACCAAGATGCTCCAGGCGTTCCTGGTGATCCCGGTCTTCGCCGGCGTCTACCTGCTGGCCGCGCCGACCGGCCTCGGACGGCGGATCCGCCAGCTCCTGCTCGCCGGGCTCGCCGTGGTCGTCTCCGCCGGCTGGTGGGTGGCGATCGTCGAACTGGTGCCGGCGAGCGCCCGCCCGTACATCGGCGGCTCGCAGAACAACAGCATCCTGGAGCTGACGCTCGGCTACAACGGCCTGGGCCGCATCACCGGCGACGAGGTGGGCAGCGTCGGTGGCGGCGGTGGTGGCCGGCCCGGTGGGGGAGGCGGCGGACCGTTCTCCGGCCAGACCGGACTGCTGCGGATGTTCGACACCGAGGTCGGCGGGCAGATCTCCTGGTTGCTGCCGGCCGCGCTGATCCTGCTGGTGGCGGGGCTGTGGCTGGCCGGGCGCGCACCGCGTACCGACCGCACCCGGGCCGGTCTGCTGCTCTGGGGCGGCTGGCTGCTGGTCACCGGACTGATCTTCAGCTTCATGTCCGGGATCTTCCACGCGTACTACACGGTCGCCCTGGCCCCGGCGGTCGGCGCGCTGGCCGGCATCGGCGTCACGCTGCTCTGGCGCGCACGCTCGGCACCGGTCGCGGCAGACGCGGCAGCTCCGGTTCCCGCTGTGGCGGATGCGCCGGTCGTCGCGGGTGCCTCGGTCGTCGCGGCTCCGCGCCGGCGGCGGGCGCTCGTCGCCACGCTGGTCCTGGCCGGCACGCTGGCGGTCACCGCCTGGTGGTCCTGGCACCTGCTCGGCCGCACCCCCGACTGGCATTCCTGGCTGCGCCCCACAGTCCTGGCCCTGGGCCTGACCGCCGCCGCCCTCCTGGCCACCTCGGCGGTGATCAAGGAGTTCGTGTCCGGGAACGGCGTTCAAAGTGACGCGAACTCCTTGGTCAACTCGGAGACGGGGGTGAAGGCGAGGGCCGGGGCTGGGATTGCCGGGCGGGTCGTGCGGTGGGTGGTGCCGGTGGTGTCCGTCGCCGGGATCGCGGTGGCGCTGGCCGGGCCGGCCGCGTACGCCGTGCAGACCGCTGCCACGCCGCACAGCGGCTCGATCCCGAGCGCCGGGCCGGCCGGAGCGGGTGGCTTCGGCGGCCCCGGTGGTCCGGGCGGCCGGATGCCGGGTGGCGCGAACGGGCAGTCCCCCGGTGGTCCGGGCGGTGGGAACGGGCAGTTCCCGGGCTTCCCGGGTGGCCCGAACGGCACCGGCTCAGACGGCACCGGCTCAGACGGCACCGGCTCCAACGGCACCGGCCCGGGCGGTACCGGCCAGGACGGCGGGGCGAACGCCGGCGGGTTCCCCGGATTCCCCGGTGGTGGTTCGGCCCCGGGCGCGCCCGGCGGCACCGGGCAGGACGGCGGGACCGGGCAGGAAGGGCGGGGGCAGCGCGGCGGCGGCATGGGCGGGCTGCTCGACGCCCGTGAGCCGAGCGCCGAGATGACCGCGCTGCTCACCGCCGACGCCGACGACTACACCTGGGTCGCCGCGACTGTCGGCTCGAACAACGCCTCCGGCTACCAGCTGGCGACCGGCCGGCCGGTCATGCCGATCGGCGGATTCAACGGCAGTGACCCGTCGCCGACGCTCGCCCGGTTCCAGCAATACGTCGCGGACGGGCGGATCCACTACTTCCTCGGCGGCGGCGGGTTCCGCGCCGACGGCGGCAGCAACGCCTCCGCCGAGATCGCCGCGTGGGTCGCCGAGACCTTCACCGCGACCACCGTCGACGGCGTGACCGTGTACGACCTGAGCAGCGGAAAGCAGGGCTGAGCGATGACTGACACGTACGCGCCCCGGGCCGCCGTGCAGGCCCGGCCCGCCGCCGGCAGCGCGGTGCTCGACGTGGTGGTTCCGGTCTACAACGAGGAGGCCGACCTCGGGCCCTGTGTCCGGCGGCTGCACGCGCACCTGACCGCGCACTTCCCGTACCCGTTCCGGATCACGGTGGCCGACAACGCCAGCGTGGACGGCACCCCGGCGGTGGCCCGGGCGCTCGCCGGCGAGTTGCCCGAGGTGGGGGTGCTGCGCCTGGACGAGAAGGGCCGCGGCCGGGCGCTGCGTGCCGCGTGGTCGGCCTCGCCGGCGCCGGTGCTCGCGTACATGGACGTGGACCTGTCCACCGACCTGGCCGCGCTGCTGCCGCTTGTCGCGCCGCTCATCTCCGGGCACTCGGACCTGGCCATCGGCACCCGGCTGGCCCGCACCAGCCGGGTGGTCCGGGGCGCCAAGCGGGAGGTCATCTCGCGCGGCTACAACCTGCTGCTGCGGGGTGCGCTCGCGGCCCGTTTCTCCGACGCCCAGTGCGGGTTCAAGGCGATCCGCGCCGACGTGGCCGCCGAACTGCTGCCGCTGGTCCGCGACACCGGCTGGTTCTTCGACACCGAGCTGCTGGTCCTGGCGCAGCGGGCCGGGCTGCGCATCCACGAGGTGCCGGTGGACTGGGTGGACGACCCGGACAGCCGGGTCGACATCGTCGCCACCGCGCTGGCCGACCTGCGCGGCATCGGGCGGCTGGGCCGGGCGCTGGTGACCGGGGCGCTGCCGCTGGCGCAGTTGCGCGCCCAGCTGGGCCGGGGGCCGTTGCCGGCACCGCCGGAGCAGGTGCCGATCGGGTTGCCGCGCCAGCTCGCCCGGTTCGCCGCGGTGGGCGTGGCGAGCACGCTCGCGTACCTGCTGTTGTTCCTGGCGGCCCGCGGCCCGCTCGGGGCGCAACCGGCGAACCTGCTGGCGCTGCTGCTCACCGCGGTGGCGAACACGGCGGCCAACCGGCGGCTCACGTTCGGCGTCAGCGGACGCCGGCACGCCGGCCGGCACCACCTCCAGGGGCTGCTCGCGTTCGCGCTCGGCCTGGCCCTGACCAGCGGCTCCCTCGCCACGCTGCACGCCACCACGACCCCGAACCGCGCCCTGGAGCTGACCGTCCTGGTGACGGCCAACCTGGCAGCGACGGCCCTGCGCTTCCTCCTGCTCCGCCTGGCCATGCACCACCGCCCCTGACCCGGCCCCCGAACACCCCGTCGATCATGAGGTTGGCGGCGCGACACGCCGGGCCCCGGCACCGTCAACGTCATGATCGACGGGGAGGGTGGCAGGGTTGGGGGCGTGTACCGGGAGTGGGGAGCGCCGGGAATCGCGGGCGCGGTTCTGTGGAGCAGCGTCTCCGGCGGGAGTGAGACGCGGGTGCTGCCGGACGGGTGCCTGGATCTGCTCTGGTCCAGCCGGTCCGGGCTGCTGGTCGCGGGTCCGGACCGCACCGCGTACCTGTCGCGATCCGCGCCGGGGGACCGGTGGATCGGGTTGCGCCTGCCGCCGGGAACCGGCCCGGCCGTGTTCGGGGTGCCGGCCGAGGAACTGCGGGACCGCCGCGTCCCGCTGGCCGACCTGTGGGGCGGTACCGCCGCCGAGGTGACCGAGCGGGTCGAGGCGGCGCTGGCCGCGCCGGGCGACGAGGCCGCCGGGGTGCTCACCGGGGTCGCCCGCGACCGGCTGCGCGCGGCCGGCGGTCCCGACCCGATCGGCGCGCATGTCGCCGCCCGCCTGGCCGCCGGGGCCACCGTCGCCGCGACCGCCGCCGAGGTCGGCCTCGGCCCGCGCGCCCTGCACCGCCGCAGCCGGGCCCTCTTCGGGTACGGCCCGAAGACGCTGGCCCGCATCCTGCGGATGCGCCGCGCGCTGGACCTGGCCCGCGCCGGTGCGCCGCTCGCCGAGGTGGCGGTGCGCAGCGGGTACGCCGACCAGGCCCACCTGACCCGCGAGGTGCGGGAGCTGGCCGGGGTGCCGCCGACCCGGCTGCTCGCCCCGGCCCGGAGCCGCCCGCAGGCGAGCTGACCGGTCCGGAAGCCGTGCGCGAGCCGGCTCGCGTCTACTCGGCCGGGGGCAGCGGGGCGAACAGGTCCACGCCGTTGCCGTCCGGGTCGTGCAGGACCGCGTACCGCTGCCCCCAGAACGCGTCCCACGGCGGCATCTCGCCGTGGTGCCCGGCGCCGGTCAGCTCGGCGTACCAGCGGTCCACCTCGGCCGGGCCGGCGCACCGGAAGGCCAGGCTCATCCGGTTGTTGCCGCCGGACGGGTCGAACCCGGGATGGAAACTGCGGATCACCTCGACCGTGTCCCAGGCCAGCCGCACCCCGTTCGGCAGGGTGACCTCGACGTGCCCTTCCGTCTCGGCGCCGGCCGGGATCGGCAGCCCCAGCCGCCGGTAGAAGTCGAGCGTGCGGGCCATGTCGGTGACCACGGCCCCGACCAGATCGAACTGCGGTGTCATGCGGCCACGGTAGGCGCGACCGGGCCGGCCCGTCTTGAACGGATCGGACGGGGGACGAGTGGCCGGTGTGGCCGCGCACCCGGACGCCGAGACGTTACGGTGGGGGACAAGTCCGGCCCCGAGCAACAAAGCTCGCATTCCGGGCGTGCTTCGATGACCGGCGAGGGAAGGAAAGCAGCCGTGACGCATCTGGCCTACCTGGACGCGGGATCCGGCAGTCTCATCGTGCAGGCGGTGGTCGGCGGGGTGGCCGGGGTGGCGGTGGCCGCCAAGCTCTACTGGCGCCGCCTGGTGTCCCGGTTCCGGCGCCAGCCCTCCGACCAGGGTCCGGCGGCGTGACGATCCCCGACACCGGCGTCCGCGTCGAGCCCGGCTCCTTCCGCGACCCCGGCAACCGGGTGTTCCACCGGGGCGATGAGGTGTTGCGCGGGCTCGACGAGCGTTCCGCCCGGGACTGGCGGGCGCTGTCCGTCACCGACTTCTTCCGGCAGGCCACCAGCACCGGGCAGATCGTCGGCACCGAGGAGCTGACCCCGACCCCTGTCGACGCGCCCTGGACCGCGGTGCTGCGGCACGAGCGGATCCCGTTCGTCTCGCACCCCTACGAGTGGTCGTCCGCCATGCTGCGCGACGCGGCGCTGCTGCACCTGGACGTGCTGCGCGCCGCCCTGGAAGCGGGCTTCACCACAAAGGACGGCTCGGCGTACAACGTGCAGTGGCGCGGCGCCCGGCCGGTCTTCATCGACGTCGGCTCGTTCGAGGCGCTGCGCGACGGCGAACCCTGGTCCGGCTACCGGCAGTTCTGCCAGACGCTGCTCTACCCGCTGCTCATCCAGGCCCACCTCGGGCTGGACTTCCAGCCGTTCCTGCGCGCCCGCGTCGACGGCGTCGAACCGGACCAGATGCGCCGGCTGTTCGGCGGCACCCGGCGCTGGCGGGCCGGCGTGCCCACCCACGTGCACCTGCACGGCGCCATGCAGGCCCGCAACTCCGCCGCGAGCACCACCGACGTCCGCGCCCAGTTGCGCGCCGCCGGGTTCTCCCGCGAGCTGGCGCTGGCCACGGTACGCGGGCTGACGAAGCTGGTCCGCCGCCTCGACCACCGGCCCGGCGACAGCCACTGGTCGGACTACCAGCGCACCTGCGCGTACTCGGTGCCGGACCGGCAGGCCAAGGAGGAGTTCGTCGACCGGGCGGTGGCCGCCGTCGGCGGCGGCTCGGCGCTGGACCTGGGCGCCAACGACGGCCGGTACGCCCGCATCGCCGCCCGGCACGCCGCGCACGTCGTCGCCGTCGAGCAGGACCCGGCGGTCGTCGACACGCTCTACCGCGCGCTGCGCGACGAGGGCGAGACACGGATCCTGCCGCTGGTGATGGACCTGGCCGACCCGTCCCCGGGCGGCGGCTGGCGTGGCGTCGAGCGGGCCGCGTTCGCCGACCGGGCCCGCGCGGACACCGTCCTCGCCCTGGCCGTGGTGCACCACCTCGCGATCGGGCGCAACGTGCCGCTGCCCGAGGTGCTCGACCAGCTCACCGCGCTCACCGCCACCGGCGGCAGCCTGGTGGTGGAGTTCGTCCACCCGGACGACCCGATGGCCCGCCGCCTGCTGGCGAACAAGCCCGACGGACTGTTCCCGGACTACCGGCGCGACGCCTTCGAGGCGTTGCTCGCCCGCCGGGGCCGGGTAATCGCCCGCACCGAGCTGCCGTCCGGCACCCGCACGCTCTACCAGGTGGTGGTGGGTGGCTGAGGACACCCTCGCGCCACCCCGGGACCACGCCGCCGTCCCGGTCCGGCGGGAACGCCGGCAGTGGTGGCGGGCCGAGGCGGCGCGGCTGGCCGAGGTGGTGGCGCTGGTCGGGCTGGTGGTCACCCAGCCGTTGCTCGACGTGCTCGGCCGCAGCCCCGACTTCTTCCTGTTCCACCGCGCCTCCCGGGCCGACGTGCTGCTGCTGGTCGCCCTGATCGCGCTCGCGCCGACAGCGCTGTTCGCGCTACTGGGCGCGTTCGCGCTGCTGGGCGCACTCGTACTGCCCGCCGGGCGCCTCATCCGGGCCGCCGTGCACACCGCGTTCGTGGGCCTGCTGCTCGCCGCGCTGGCGGTCCAGGTCGGCCGGCACGTCACGCCGCTTCGAGGCGTACCCCTGCTCGTCGCCGCCGGTGTGGCCGGAGCCGCCGGCGCGGCCGCGCACCGGCGGTGGCGGGCGCCCCGGCGGGTACTGCGGGTCGCCGCCGCCGGACCGCTGGTGTTCGTCGGGTTGTTCCTGTTCGCCTCGCCCGCCTCGGCGGTGGTGCTGCCGCGCGGCGAGGGCGGCGCGGCCGGTGTGGCCGGCGCGGGCGCGCACCCGCCGGTGGTCATGATCGTGCTGGACGAGTTGCCGCTGGTCTCCCTGCTCGGCCCGGACGGCCGCATCGACGCCGAGCGCTACCCGAACGTCGCGGCGCTGGCCGGCGGGTCGACGTGGTACCGCAACGCCACCGGCGTCAGCGGCTGGACGCCCTACGCGCTGCCGGCGATGCTCACCGGGCGCTACCCGGAGCGGGGGGCGGCGCCGCACTACTCGCAGTACCCGGACAACCTGTTCACCGCACTCGGCGGCCTCTACCGCATCAGGGCCGAGGAGAGCATCACCCGGCTCTGCCCGCCGAGCCGCTGCGAACAGGCCACCACCCCGGAACAGGGGCTCGGCGTGCTGGTCCGGGAGAGCGGCAGGCTGCTCGGGCGGATCGCCGCGCCGGTGGACAGCCGGATCGACCCGGAGGACTCCTACCGCGAGCGGACCGCCGCCGAGGCCGGGCTGGACGCCGCCGAGCCGGTTCCGGACGACCCGAAGTTCCGCTGGGACACCCTGGACGACAACCAGCCGGCCCGGTTCACCTCGTTCCTGGCCGGGCTGCGCCCCGACACCCGGCCCACGCTGCACTTCCTGCACCTGCTGATGCCCCACTCGCCGTGGGCGTACCTGCCGTCCGGGGCGCACTACGCGGCCCCGGAGGACCTGCCGAACGACGGCGCCGGCTGGGTCGACCTGGCCCGCGCCCGGCACCTGGCCCAGCTCGGCTACACCGACCGGCTGATCGGCGAGACGCTGCGGACACTGCGCGCCACCGGCCTCTACGACAAGGCGCTGGTGGTGGTCACCGCCGACCACGGCGTCAGCTTCCGCCGCGACTGGCAGGGCCGGGGGATGGACGCCATCGACCACGCCGCGAACGAGGTGGCCTGGGTGCCGATGTTCGTCAAGGAACCCGGCCAGCGCGCCGGACGGGTGGACGACCGCAACTGGGAGCACGTCGACCTGCTGCCCACGATCGCCGACGAGACGCACATGCGGGTGCCCTGGCGGATGGACGGCCGGTCGGCGAAGGCCGCACCGCGCGAGCGGGCCGACAAGCGCTTCTACGACCGCCCCGGCCAGCCGGTCACCGTCACCGGCGGCGTGCCCGCCCCGCTCCCGCCGCTCCCGGTCGACCCGCTCGTCGGCACCCGCGTCGGTGACGTGCCGGTCGGCGGGACCGCCACGGTGGCGAACCGGGACGCGTTCGACGCGGTCGACCCGGCCGGCGGCGGGCTGCCCGCGCTGGTCTGGGGCACCGTGCCGGACGGCGTACCCGACGGCACCCGGCTCGCCGTGGCGGTCAACGGCACCATCGGCGCGGTGGTGCCCGTGGTGCCGCCGGACGCCGGTGGGCGGCGGTTCGCCGCGCTGCTCGCCGACGACCGGCTGTTCGCCGCCGGCGCCAACCGGCTCGACCTCTACCGGGTCGGCGACGACGGGACGCTGCGGCGGCTCACGCTGTCGTGACGGACCTCCCGGACGTGCCCATGGCCGCGCTCCCATCCGGTTTCCGGACCGGCTGGCCGGGAAACAGGTGACGCACACCTCACCCTCAAACCATGACGAGCGGTGTTCTCCGCGCCGTGATTACGGTAGAAGCGAAGGCAATTCAACGAAGATCTTGCCGGCGAAGCGAGGAACAGATGACGGAAGTCAAGCTCGACCACCCCGGTGGGCAGCTGTCGATGCCGGTGCAGTCCGCGGTTGAGGGCCCCGCCGGGATCGGGGTGAGCAAGCTGCTCAAGGAAACCGGGATGACCACGTACGACCCCGGTTTCGTGAACACCGCGTCCTGCTCGTCCGCCATCACCTACATCGACGGTGATGCCGGCATCCTGCGGTACCGGGGTTACCCGATCGACCAGCTGGCCGAGAAGTCCTCCTTCCTGGAGGTCTCCTACCTGCTGATCTACGGTGAGCTGCCGACCCAGGCGCAGCTCACCGAGTTCAGCGAGCGGATCCGGCGGCACTCGCTGCTGCACGAGGAGATGCGCCGCTTCTTCGACGGCTTCCCCCGCGAAGCGCACCCGATGGCCGTGCTCTCCTCGGCCGTCAGCGCCATCTCGACCTTCTACCAGGACAGCCTGGACCCGTTCGACTCCGAGCACGTGGAGATGTCCACGGTGCGGCTGATGGCGAAGGTTCCCACCATCGCCTCGTACGCGTACAAGAAGTCGATCGGGCAGCCGCTGCTGTACCCGGACAACTCGCTGGGCTACGTCGAGAACTTCCTGCGGATGACGTTCGGCGTACCGGCCGAGCCGTACGAGGTCGACCCGGTCGTCGCCCGGGTGCTGGACATGCTGTTCATCCTGCACGCCGACCACGAGCAGAACTGCTCCACCTCGACCGTGCGGCTGGTCGGCTCCAGCAACGCCAACCTGTTCGCCTCGGTCTCGGCCGGCGTGAACGCGCTGTTCGGCCCGCTGCACGGCGGCGCCAACCAGGCCGTGCTGGAGATGCTCCAGAAGATCCAGGCCGACGGCGGCGACGTCCGCTCCTTCGTGCAGAAGGTGAAGGACAAGCAGGACGGCGTGAAGCTGATGGGCTTCGGGCACCGGGTCTACAAGAACTACGACCCGCGCGCCGCCATCGTGAAGAAGGCCGCCCAGGACGTGCTCGGCCGGATGGCCAAGCCGGACCCGCTGCTGGACCTCGCGGTGCAGCTCGAGGAGATCGCGCTCGCCGACGACTTCTTCGTGTCCCGGCGGCTCTACCCGAACGTGGACTTCTACACCGGCCTGATCTACAAGGCCATGGGCTTCCCGACGAAGATGTTCACTGTGCTGTTCGCGCTCGGCCGGCTGCCCGGCTGGATCGCGCAGTGGCGCGAGATGATCAACGACCCGGAGACCAAGATCGGTCGGCCGCGGCAGATCTACACCGGCGCCACCGAGCGGGACTACGTCCCCGCCGCCCAGCGCTGAGCGTGCAAGGAAGGGCCCCCTGTTAACGCCTCCGGTAGAGGAGGGGCCCCCTTTTAACACGCGGACGACGAAGGCCGCCGACCCTGCTCGGGTAGGCGGCCTTCGTCGTGCTCACGGGGTGCGGGGGCGTTAATAAGGGGCCCTTCCTCTACCGGAGGCGTTAATAGAGGGCCCTTCCTTACCGCAAGCCGGCGGCGGTGAGGAGGTTGCCGTCGGGGACGTGCGGGGTCGCGTGGCCGTGTGCCATGCGGTGCTGGGCGCGGGCGGCCGTGAACGCCGGGTCGCCGGCGATGGCGGCGGCGTACGCGGCGGCCGTGCGGGACGCGATCGCCGCCCAGCCGTACTGCTCGTGCACCATGGTGCGGGCCCGCCGGGCGAGCGCACGCGCCCGGTCCCGGTCGGACAGCAGCGCGTGCACCGCCTCGGCGAGGCCGTCCGGGTCGTGCGGGGCGAACGTCATCCCGGTGACGCCCGGCTCCACGATCTCGGCCAGCCCACCGGTACGGGCCACGGCGAGCGGTGCGCCCGCGGCGGCCCCCTCCAGCGCCACCATGCCGAACGGCTCGTAGATGCTCGGCACCGCGAAGCAGTCCGAGGCGGCCATCACGGCGGGCAGGTCGGTACCGCCGAGGAACCCGGGCATGCTCACGGTGGCGCCCAGCCCGAGGCGGTGCACCTCGGCCTCCAGGTCCGCCTTGTACGGCCCGTCGCCGACGATCACCGCGCGCAGCCCGGGGTGCCGGTCGCGCAGCCGGGGCAGCCCGGCCAGCAGGTGCTGCACGCCCTTCTCGTACACCAGCCGCCCGGCGAACGTGACCAGCGGGCCGTCGGCGGCGAACCGGGCCCGGGCGGCGGCGACCGCCGACGCGGGCACCCGCCAGCGGTGCGGCTCGACGCCGTTGGGGACCACGTCGACGCGGGCGGCGTCCACGCCGAACAGCGCGCCCACCTCGTCGCGCATGTAACCGGAGCAGACGATCACGCGCCCGGACTCGCCGGCGAGCCAGTGCTCGACGCCGTGGATGGTGCGGTTCATCTCCTCCGGTAGCCAGCCCTGGTGCCGGCCGGCCTCGGTGGCGTGGATGGTGCTGACCAGCGGCACGTCCAGGTGTTCGCGCAGCGTCATCGCGGTGTGCGCGACGAGCCAGTCGTGGGCGTGGATGACGTCGTAGGTGCCGGAGGCGGCGGCGCGTAGCGCGGCCCGGGTCAGGGTGTGGTTGAACGCCATCGTCCAGGCGAGCAGGGAGCCGGTGGCGAGGGGGAAGGTCACCGGGTCCTCGGCGGCGCGGACGATGCGCACGCCGTCGGCGTACTCCTCCAGGGGAGCGCCCTCGGCGTGGCGGGTGACGACTGTGACCTCGTGCCCGGCGGCGGCCAGGGCGACGGACAGCGCGTGCACGTGGCGGCCGAGCCCGCCGACGAGCACCGGCGGGTACTCCCACGACAGCATCAGGATGCGCCGGGTCCGGGGCGCGGACCCGGCCGGCGACGGGGGCGCCGGGCGGGAGGTGAGGGTGGGCCGGTGGAGCCGGTCCGTCGCGGTGGCGGGCTGAGCGCCGACCCGCAGAGTGGTCACGGGGATCTCCGTCCATGCATGGTGAGGCACGCCGGCTTCGGTGGCGGCGACGAGCGGTGGTGAGGGGTGGCCGAACGGCCGGGCGGGCCCGCGCGCGCGTGGGCCCGGATCCAGGAAAGTCCATCCGCCGCCGGTCCGCATCTCGAAAAGGGCGATCGTGACGGATGACACCCGAACGTCTATCCGTTCGCACGAGGGCGGATTCGGTTACGGTCCGAACGGGTGGATTGACGGCGGGTACGACTGGGCATCACCGGCGTGCGCATCGGCGGTTCCCCCTGTCCGGTGCGCTCACGATCATGGGCCGAAGGAGCGACATGCAGGTCTGGCCGGGCGAGAGCTACCCCCTCGGCGCCACGTACGACGGGATGGGCACCAACTTCGCGATCTTCTCCGAGGTGGCGGAGAAGATCGAACTGTGCCTGTTCGACGAGTGGGACATCGGCACCGAGCGCCGGGTGGAGTTGCGCGAGGTCGACGCGTACGTGTGGCACGCCTACATCCCCGGCGTCGAGCCCGGCCAGCGCTACGGCTACCGGGTGCACGGGCCGTGGAACCCGGCCGAGGGGCTGCGCTGCAATCCGCACAAGCTGCTGCTCGACCCGTACGCGAAGGCTGTCGACGGGGAGGTCACCTGGGATCCGTCGGTCTACGACTACGAGGTCGGCGGCGACCCGGACCTGATGAACACCGCTGATTCGGCGCCGTTCATGCCGAAGTCGGTGGTGGTGAACCCGTACTTCGACTGGGGCAACGACCGGCCGCCGCGCACCCCGTACCACCACTCGGTGATCTACGAGGCGCACGTACGCGGCCTGACCATGCGCCACCCGGGCATCCCGGAGGAACTGCGCGGCACGTACGCGGCGATCGCCTCACCGGTGATGATCGAGCACTTCAAGCGGCTCGGCGTGACGGCGGTGGAGCTGATGCCGGTGCACGAGTTCGTGCACGACCACCGCCTGGCCGACCTGGGGCTGCGCAACTACTGGGGCTACAACACCATCGGGTTCTTCGCCCCGCACCACGGCTACTCCGCGCTGGGCCGCCTCGGCCAGCAGGTGCAGGAGTTCCGGGGCATGGTCAAGGCGCTGCACGCCGCCGGCATCGAGGTCATCCTCGACGTGGTCTACAACCACACCGCCGAGGGCAACCACCTCGGGCCGTCGCTGAGCTTCAAGGGCATCGACACGCCCAGCTACTACCGGCTCTCCGAGTCCGACCGGCGCTACTTCGTCGACTACACCGGCACCGGCAACAGCCTCAACGTCCGCAGCCCGCACTCGCTGCAACTGATCATGGATTCGTTGCGCTACTGGGTGACCGAGATGCACGTCGACGGCTTCCGGTTCGACCTCGCGGCCACGCTGGCCCGCGAGTTCTACGAGGTGGACCGGCTGTCCACGTTCTTCGAGGTGGTGCAGCAGGACCCGGTGGTCGGCCGGGTGAAGCTCATCGCCGAGCCGTGGGACGTGGGCCCCGGCGGCTACCAGGTCGGCAACTTCCCGCCGCAGTGGACCGAGTGGAACGGCAAGTACCGCGACACCGTCCGCGACTTCTGGCGCGGCGAGCCGGCCACGCTCGCCGAGTTCGCCTCCCGCATCTCCGGTTCGGCCGACCTCTACCAGGACGACGGACGCCGCCCGTTCCACAGCATCAACTTCGTCACCTGCCACGACGGGTTCACGCTCACCGACCTGGTCTCGTACAACGACAAGCACAACGAGGCGAACGGCGAGGACAACCGGGACGGGGAGAGCCACAACCGGTCCTGGAACTGCGGCGTCGAGGGGGAGATCGACGACCCCGGTGTACGCGCGCTGCGCGCCCGGCAGCGGCGCAACTTCCTGGCCACGCTGATCCTGTCCCAGGGCGTGCCGATGCTCGGCCACGGCGACGAGCTGGGCCGCACCCAGCGCGGCAACAACAACGCCTACTGCCAGGACAGCGAGATCGCCTGGGTCGACTGGGACCGGGCCGACGACGAGCTGCTGGACTTCGTCCGCCGGCTCACCGACTTCCGCAACCGGCACCAGGTGTTCCGCCGCCGCCGGTTCTTCACCGGCCTGCCGGTGGGCGGCCGGGCCGCCGGGTCCGGACTGCCCGACCTGGCCTGGTACACCCCGGACGGCCGGGAGATGACCGGCGAGGACTGGGGCAACGACTTCGGCCGCTCGGTGGCCCTGTTCGTCAACGGCGACGGCATCGGCGAACGCGGCCAGTACGGCCAGCGGCACCGGGACAGCTCGTTCCTGCTGCTGTTCAACGCGCACGACGCGCCGCTGGACTTCACGCTGCCCGGCGAGGAGTTCGGCACCCGGTGGGAGCTGGTGATCAGCACCGCGGAACCCGATCCGGAGAAGACGACGCTCGTCGAGGCGGGCGGCACGGTCTGCGTGCCGGACCGCTCGCTGCTGGTCCTGGAGAGGACGGCCTGACCGATGCCCGACACCCCCCGCTCGACGTACCGGGTCCAGGTGCGTCCCGGCTTCGACCTGGACGCCACGGCCGAGCTGGCGGGCTACCTCGCCGCGCTCGGCGTCACCCACCTCTACACCGCGCCCCTGCTCACCGCCACCCCCGGCTCCACGCACGGCTACGACGTGGTCGACCACCGCGCGGTCAACCCGCAGCTCGGCGGCGAGGCCGCCCGGGCGCGGCTGGTCCGGGCGCTGCGCGCGGCCGGGCTGGGCCTGGTCGTGGACATCGTGCCCAACCACGCCGGGGTGGCCCGGCCCGAGGCCAACCCGGCCTGGTGGGACGTGCTGCGGTCCGGACGCGACTCGGCGTACGCGCGCTGGTTCGACATCGACTGGGACCGGGGGCGGCTGCTGCTGCCGGTGCTCGCCGACAGCGCCGACGCGCTCGACGACCTGAAGCTCGTCGACGGGGAGCTGCGCTACCACGAGCACCGCTTCCCGGTCGCCGACGGCACCGGCGACGGCACGCCCCGGCAGGTGCACGACCGGCAGCACTACGAGCTGGTGAACTGGCGGCGCGGCGACGCCGAGCTGACGTACCGCCGGTTCTTCGCCGTGTCCGACCTGGCCGGCCTGCGGGTGGAGGACACGGAGGTCTTCGACGCCACCCACGCGGAGATCCTGCGCTGGGCCGGCGCCGGTGAGGTCGACGGCATCCGCGTCGACCACCCGGACGGGCTGCGCGACCCGGCCGGCTACCTGGCCCGGTTGCGCGCCGCCGCGCCGGCGAGCTGGCTGGTGGTGGAGAAGATCCTGGAGTACGGCGAGGACCTGCCGGACTGGCCGGTCGACGGCACCACCGGGTACGACGCGCTGGCCGCCGTGTCCGGGCTGTTCGTCGACCCGGACGCCGAACCGGAGTTCACCACGCTCGACGGCCGGCTGACCGGGCGGCACACCTCCTGGCCGGACCTGACGCACGCCACCAAGCTGGAGGCCGCCACCCGGCTGCTCGCCGCCGAGCTGACCCGGCTGGCCGCGCTCGTGCCGGAGCTGCCCGGCGAGCAGGTTCGCGCGGCCCTGGCCGAGCTGGCCGCCTGCTTCCCGGTCTACCGCGGCTACCCGCCCTCCGGTGCCCGGCACCTGGCCGCCGCCCGCAGCGAAGCGGGCCGCCGCCGTCCCGACCTGACCGGCGTCCTCGATCAGGTCACCGCCCGGCTGCGCGACCCCGGCCACGAGCTGGCCGCCCGGTTCCCGCAGTTCACCGGCGCGGTGATGGCCAAGGGCGTGGAGGACACCGCGTACTACAGGTGGAGCCGGTTCGTCGCCCTCAACGAGGTCGGCGGCAGCCCGGCCCACTTCGGCGTGCCGCCGGCCGAGCTGCACCGGTTCGCCGCCGCCCGGCAAGTGCGGTGGCCGGCGAGCATGACCGCGCTGTCCACCCACGACACCAAGCGCGGCGAGGACGTCCGCGCCCGGCTCGCGGTGCTGTCCGAGCTGCCCGGCCGCTGGGCCGAGCGGGTCGCCGACTGGATGTCCCGGGCGCCGCTGGCCGACCCCGCGCTGGCCCACCTGCTCTGGCAGACCGCCGTCGGGGCGTGGCCGCTCGAACGGGAACGACTGCACGGGTACGCCGAGAAGGCCGCCCGGGAGGCGTCGGTCACCACGAGCTGGGCCGACCCGGACCCGGCCTTCGAGCACGAGCTGCACGCCCTGGTCGACCGGATGTACGACGACCCGGAACTGCACGCCCAGATCACCGCGTTCGCCGCCGAGATCACGCCACCCGGCTGGTCGAACGCGCTCGGGCAGAAGCTGGTGCAGCTCGCCATGCCCGGTGTGCCCGACGTCTACCAGGGCACCGAGCTGTGGGAGAACTCGCTCGTCGACCCGGACAACAGGCGGCCTGTCGACTTCGCCGTACGCCGGGACATGCTGGCCCGGCTCGACGCCGGCTGGCGGCCCGCGGTGGCCGGCGACGGCGCGGCGAAGCTGCTCGTGGTGTCCCGGACGCTGCGGTTGCGCCGCGACCGCCCGGACCTGTTCGGCGGCTACCGGCCGGTGCCGGCGCGCGGCCCGGCCGCCGCGCACACGGTGGCCTTCGACAGGGGCGGCGCGGTCGCGGTGGCGACCCGGCTGCCGCTGCGGCTGGCCCGCTCCGGCGGCTGGCGGGACACGACGGTGTCACTTCCCGTTCACGAGTGCACCGACTTGTTCACCGGTCGGGTCTACAGTGGTTCTGAGCTGCTCCTGGATGATCTGCTGAGCACCTATCCCGTCGCCCTCCTCGCACCCACCGACTCTGTGGAGGCCGCCGCATGACCGAGTTCACGGTGTGGGCGCCCGAGGCCGCGCGGGTTCGGCTGCGCCTGCCCGGCGTCGCCGACCACGCGATGCGTCAGGGGCCGGACGGCTGGTGGCGGGTCGAGGTGCCCGACGCCGGGCCGGGCACCGACTACGCGTTCCTGCTCGACGACGACGACCAGGCGCTGCCCGACCCCCGCTCGGCCTGGCAGCCGGCCGGGGTGCACGGGCCCAGCCGGCGCTACGACCACGCCGCGTTCGCCTGGACCGACGCCGCCTGGACCGGCCGGCAACTACCCGGCAGCGTGCTGTACGAGCTGCACATCGGCACGTTCACCCACCAGGGGACGTTCGACGGGGCGATCGCGAAGCTCGACCACCTGGTCGACCTCGGCGTCGACATGGTCGAGCTGCTGCCGGTCAACGCGTTCAACGGCGAGTACAACTGGGGCTACGACGGCGTGTGCTGGTATGCCCCGCACGAGCCGTACGGCGGCCCGGACGGGCTGAAACGGTTCGTCGACGCCGCCCACGCCAAGGGCCTGGGGGTGATCCTCGACGTCGTCTACAACCATTTCGGGCCCTCCGGGGCCTACGCGCCGCGGTTCGCGCCGTACCTCACCGAGCAGAGCAACACCTGGGGCCGCACCGTCAACCTGGACGGCCCGCACTCCGACGGGGTACGCCGCTACATCGCCGACAGCGTGCTGGGCTGGCTGCGCGACTACCACGTCGACGGGCTGCGGCTGGACGCCGTGCACGCCATGCCGGACGGCCGCGCCGTGCACTGGCTGGAGGAGGTCGCCGCCGAGGTGGAGGCGCTGTCGACGCACCTGGGCCGGCCGCTGTCGCTGATCGCCGAGAGCGACCTCAACGACCCGCGCCTGATCACGCCCCGCGAGGCGGGCGGCTACGGCCTGCACGCCCAGTGGAACGACGACGCCCACCACGCGCTGCACACGCTGCTCACCGGCGAACGGCAGGGCTACTACGGCGACTTCGGCTCCCTGGAGTGCCTCACCGACGTGCTGACCGGCGGGTTCTTCCACGCCGGCACCTGGTCCAGCTTCCGGGGCCGCAGCCACGGCCGCCCGGTCGACAGGCAGCGCACGCCCGGCCACCGCTTCGTGGCGTACCTGCAGAACCACGACCAGATCGGCAACCGGGCCACCGGCGACCGGATCTCCGCCACGCTGTCACCAGGCCTGCTGCGCGTCGGCGCCACGCTGCTGATGACCGCGCCGTTCACGCCGATGCTGTTCATGGGGGAGGAGTGGGCGGCCTCCACGCCGTGGCAGTTCTTCACCAGCCACCCCGAGCCGGAACTCGCGACGGCGGTCGCCACCGGCCGCAGACGGGAGTTCGCCGACCACGGCTGGGCCACCGACGACGTGCCCGACCCGCAGGATCCGCAGACGTTCCTGCGGTCCCGGCTGGACTGGGCCGAGCTGGACAAGCCGGAGCACCGCGAGACGTACGACCTCTACCGGCGGCTGATCGCGCTGCGGCGCTCCCGGGCCGACCTGTCCGATCCCCGGCTGGACCGGGTCGACGTCCGCCACGGCGACCGGTTCCTGGTGATGCGGCGCGGCGAGACGCTCGTGGTGGCGAACCTCGCCGGCCGGGCGCAGCGGATCAACCTGCCGGGGGTGGTACGCCGCGTGCTGCTCACCACGTCCGAGGGCGTCACGGTGATGCGCGACGGCGTCGAGCTGCCGCCGGAGAGCGCGGCGATCGTGGCGCTCTGACCGCGCGCGCCCTGCGGCCGTCGGCGTCGATCTTGGACTTGTGGCGCCTCGAAGGTCGCGCATGTCCGGGTTCGTGCACCACCACAACTCCAAGATCGGCGGGGCGGGAGCGGTGAGTTCGCCGAGGGGGCGCGGTCCGACCTCTGACGGCCCGACTCTGGAGGTTCCATGTCCGACACACTCACCCGCCGCGAGCTGTGGGCGCTCGCGCACGCCGAGCGCGCCGCCCTGGCCGACGATCTCGCCGGCCTCGACGCGGCGCAGTGGGCCCGGCCCTCGTTGTGCGACCGGTGGACGGTGCAGGAGACGCTCGCGCACATGACGGCGGCGGCGAGCATCGGCCGTGTCCGCTGGCTCGCCAGCGTGCTCGGCGCCCGGTTCGACTTCGACCTGCACAACGACCGCCGGCTGGCCGAGTGCCGCGGCGCCGGCCCGGGGGAGACGCTGGACCGGTTCCGCCGGATCATCGGCAGCACCACGTCGACGTTCGGGCCGACCGAGGCGTGGCTCGGTGAGGTGGTCGTGCACGCCCAGGACATCCGGCGTCCGCTCGGCCTGACACGGACGCCGTCGGTCGAGGCCGTCACGCCGGTCGCCCGGTTCTACGCCGGGCGGGACTTCACGGTGGCCGGCCGCAGCGCGATCGAGGGCTTGCGGGTGGAGGCGACCGACGGGCCGTTCAGCGCCGGCGCCGGGCCGCTGGTCAGCGGCACCACGCTCGCGCTGATGATGGCGATGGCCGGGCGGGCCGCCTACTGCGACGACCTCACCGGCCCCGGCGTGCCGGCGCTGCGGGAACGCTGCGCGCCCGCCTGACGACGCCCGGCGGCGACGAAACGGAAAGTGCCGTCGTGCCGGACGCCTGCGGGCCGCGGTGCGGGTCACGACCTCGGCAGCGTCAGGATCTCCGCGCCGTCGTCGGTGATGGCGATGGTGTGCTCGCTGTGCGCGGTACGGCAGCCGGTCGCACTGCGCAGCGTCCACCCGTCGGCGTCGGTGACCAGCGTGGCGGTGTCCGCCATGATCCACGGCTCCAGCGCCAGCAGCAGCCCGGGGCGCAGCGTGTAGCCGCGGCCGGGCCGCCCGGTGTTCGACACGTGCGGGTCCTGGTGCATCGTCGACCCGACGCCGTGGCCGCCGAACTCGGTGTTGACCGTGTAACCGGCTTCGGCGAGGACCGAGCCGATGGCGTACGAGAGGTCGCCGACGCGGGCGCCGGGACGGGCCGCGGCGATCCCGGCCTGCAACGCCCGTTCGGTGGCGTCGATGAGCGCGACGCTCTCCGCGGGACGGGTGTCGCCGACGACGAAGCTGATCGCGGAGTCGGCCACCACGCCGCCCAGCGAGACGGCGAGGTCGAGGCTCAGCAGGTCGCCGTCGGCGAGCGTGTAGTCGTGCGGCAGCCCGTGCAGCACGGCGTCGTTGACCGAGGTGCAGATGTAGTGGCCGAACGGGCCGCGCCCGAACGACGGCTCGTAGTCGACGTAGCAGGACTGCGCCCCCGCCTCGGCGATCATGCGCTGGGCCTGCCTGTCGATGTCGAGCAGGTTCGTGCCGACGGTGGTGCTGCCGCGCAACGTCTGCAGGATGTGGGCGACCAGGGCGCCGGTGTCCCGCGCCCGCCGGACGTCGGTGGGGCTCAGGATCTCGATCATGCAGGCGCCTTCCTCACAGAACCAATAAGTATCCCGGCCATGTTATCCCGGTATTAGAATCCTGGCATGGTCCGGTTGCCCCTCACCCCCGCCGAGGTCGAGCGCGGGCAGCGCCTCGGTGCGCTCCTGCGCCGAGCCCGGGGTGAGCGCTCGATGCTGCTCACCGCGCTCGACGCCGGTGTCTCCCCGGAGACGCTCCGGAAGATCGAGTCCGGCCGGGTCGCCACGCCGGCGTTCCCCACCATCGCGGCCATCGCCGACGTCCTCGGCCTCTCCCTCGACGAGGTGTGGGCCGAGATCAACCGCTCCGACGCCGCAGTGCGTCTCGCGCCGTCGGAGCGGCGCCTGGCCTCGTAGCGCCGCCCTGTCGATGAGGAGAGCATACCGAGTATGTACGCTCCTCGCATGCCACCCTCGCGTCGCGCCGTCGCGCTTGTCGTTCCCGTCGCCGGTTTCCTGCTCGGCGTCCTGGACTTCGTCTGGATCAAGTGGGTGCCGTTCCCCTTCGCCGAGCTCGGCAACTCCACCGCAACCTGGGCGGTGGCCGCGTTCGCGCTGGGCTGGTGGATCCGGTCGGGCGCGGTGCGCGCCGCCGTGGCCGCCAGCGTCCTGCTGAT
This sequence comes from Micromonospora sp. AB353, assembly GCF_049538395.1. Classification (NCBI taxonomy): domain Bacteria; kingdom Bacillati; phylum Actinomycetota; class Actinomycetes; order Micromonosporales; family Micromonosporaceae; genus Micromonospora; species Micromonospora sp. AB353. The sequence goes on from NZ_JBMVFV010000042.1 coordinate 41,275, forward strand.
CGTCGCGGTGCCCAGCTACTACCTGGCGGCGACGATGCTCCAGGGCGACGACCTCGCCGTGATCTGGTCGCCCACCTCGATCGTCTGGATGGCGTTCGGCATCGTGGCGGGCGTGGTGTTCGGCGTCGCCGGCATCTGGGCGCGGACGGAGGGATGGCGGCACGTCGTGGGGACCGCCCTGCCGGTGGCCGTGTTCGTCGAGGAGGCGCTGCGGTTCGCGCTGAAGTCCGGGTCGTACCCCGGCGCGTGGTGGAACGTGGCGATCGACCTCGCGCTCGCCGCGCTGCTGGTGGTGCTGATCGGCCGGTCCGCCCGGGTGCGGCTGCTGGCCGCCGCGGTGGCGCTGCCGCTGGCCGTGGCGGGCGCGGTCACGTTCGCCGCCGTCGCGGGCTGACCTGTCCCGTCGGCCGGCGGGCCATCGCGGGCCGAGGACACGGGCCGACCAGGGCAGCGGGCCACCGCGCCGGCCGAGGCGGCGAGCCACCGCGCCGGCCGAGGCGGCGAGCGGCCGGCCCGACCGGGGTCGGCGACAATGACCCGAGTAAGGCGTGGTCCGGACGACGGGGGAGGAAACGGATGATCCGACGGCAGGTGCTCGCGGCGGCGATGCTCACGGCGACGGCTCTGGTGGCCGGCTGCACCACGGACCGGCCCGAAGCCGCGCCGCCCACCAGCGCCCCGGCCGCATCCACCGCCCCGGCCACGCCGAACACCACACCGAACCCCACGCCGAGCGCCGAGCCGGTGCCCGCGCCGGCCGAGCTGGCGGCGCTGGAACGGCGCTTCGGCGCCCGGATCGGCGTCTTCGCCCTCGACACCGGCACCGGCCGCACCCTCGCGCACCGGGCCGACGAGCGGTTCGCGTACGCCTCCACGTGCAAGGCGCTCGCGGCGGGCGCGATGCTGGCCGCCACCTCCGGCGCCGACCGGGACCGGGTGGTCCGCTACCGGCGCGCGGACCTGGTGGCGCACTCCCCGGTGACCGAACGGCACGTGGAGACCGGGATGACGCTGCGGGACGCGGCCGAGGCGGCGGTGCGGTACAGCGACAACACCGCCGGCAACCTGCTGTTCGACGCGCTCGGCGGCCCGGCGGGCTTCGCGCGGGCGCTCCGGGAGGTGGGCGACTCGGTCACCCGGCCCGCCCGTACCGAGCCGGAACTCAACGCGGCCACACCCGGCGACCAGCGCGACACCAGCACGCCCCGCGCGCTGGCCGGCTCGCTGCGGGCGTACGCGCTGGGGGAGACCCTGCCGCCCGCGGACCGCGACCTGCTGCTGGGCTGGATGCGGGCCAGCACCACCGGCAGCGGGCTGGTCCGGGCCGGCGTGCCGGCCGGCTGGCAGGTGGCGGACAAGTCCGGCACCGGCGGGTACGGCACCCGCAACGACATCGCGGTGGTCTGGCCGCCGGACCGGGCGCCGATCGTGCTGGCGGTCATGTCCAGTCGCGACAGCCGCGACGCGAAGCCCGACGACGCGCTGGTCGCCCAGGCCGCGCGGGCGACGGTGACCGCGTTGCGCTGACGGGCGGCCCGGCTCAGGGAATCGGCCACTCGTGCACGGGCCGGTTGCTGTGCATCAGGTCGACGTAGTGGCGGACCACCTCGCGCAGCGCCGCCGGCCGGTCCATGTGGTCGGCCGACTCCAGCCGGTGCAGCGTCTCCACCTGCCAGGTCGCGCCGTTGCGGCCGGTCAGGCAGCGCTGCTCGACGATGCCGAGCAGCCGGTCCCGCTCGGCCGGGTCCAGGCCCCACCGGTCCAGCCCGTGGTGGGCCATCGGCAGCAGGCGGCGCAGCACCAGCTCGGTCACCGGCAGGTAGCCGAGCCCGGGCCAGTACACCTGGGCGTCGATGCCGTGCCGGGCGCAGGCGTTGAAGTTCTCCTCGGCGGCGCTGAACGACATCTGCGACCACAGCGGACGGTCCGACTCGGCGAGCGCCCGGACCAGGCCGAAATAGAACGCACCGTTCGCGACCGTGTCCAGCACCGTCGGCCCGGCCGGCAGCACCCGGTTCTCCACCCGCAGGTGCGGCCGGCCCTTGAGCACGTCGTAGACCGGCCGGTTCCACCGGTAGATGGTGCCGTTGTGCAGCCGCAGCTCGGCCAGCTTCGGCACGCCGCCGCTGTGCAGCGTGGCCGCCGGGTCCTCCGGGTCGCACACCGGCAGCAGCGCCGGGAAGTAGCGGACGTTCTCCTCGAACAGGTCGAACACCGAGGTGATCCAGCGCTCGCCGAACCACACCCGCGGGCGTACGCCCTGGGCCTTGATCTCCTCCGCGCGGGTGTCGGTGGCCTGCTGGAACAGCGGCACCCGGGTCTCGCGCCACAGCTCCCGGCCGAAGAACAGCGGGGAGTTCGCGCCGAGCGCCACCTGGATGCCGGCGACCGCCTGGGCCGCGTTCCAGTAGTCGGCGAACTGCGCCGGGCTGACCTGGAGGTGGAACTGGGTGCTGGTGCACGCCGCCTCGGGGGTGATCGTGTCGGCGGTGGTGGCCAGCCGCTCCACCCCGCTGATCGCGATCGGCAGGTCCTCGCCGCGGGCGGCGAAGATCTGCTCGTTGAGCAGCGCGTACCGGGGATTCGCCGACAGCGTCTCGGCGGTCAGGTGCTCCGGGCGCAGCGTCGGCAGGATGCCGACCATCACCATGTGCGCGCCGACCGTCCGGGCCTTCTCCTCGGCGGCGTTCAGGCTGGCCCGGACGTGCTCCTCGAACGCGGCCGTGCCGGTGCCGGCGAGCCGCCGCGGCTCGACGTTGATCTCCACGTTGAACTGGCCCAGCTCGGTCTGGAACGCCGGGTCGGCGATCGCCTCCAGCACGTCGGCGTTGCGCATGGCCGGGTCGAAGCCGTCGTCGACCAGGTTCAGCTCGATCTCCAGGCCGGTCATCGGCCGCTCCACGTCGAACCGGGACTCCCGCAGCATCTCGGCGAACACGTCCAGGCACCGCCGGACCTTCTCGCGATAGCGGGCCCGGTCCTCCCGGCTGAAGGTACGCACGCCGACGTCCTCGCCCATGGTCACCACCCTGTCACCGTTGGTTCTCCCCAACCTCGCACGGAGTGGCGGGTCAGGAAAGGCCCGGAGGCCCTTTTCTGTACCCCGTGACGGCCCCGGTGATCCCCGTCGCCGGGCAGCGGGTTCCGTCCGGGCGGCCCGGCCCGGGCGGCTAGCATGGCCGCCGACGGCGAAGGGCAGTGGCGGAATGCGCGACGGGTGGATCCGGGCGTTCGTGGTGGCGGCGTTCGCCGAGGGTTGCTCGTGGGCGGCGCTGCTGGCCGGCATGGCGGTCAAGTACGGCCCGCCCGGCAACGAGATCGGCGTGAAGATCTTCGGCCCGATCCACGGCGCGCTGTTCATGGTCTACGGCCTGCTGGCGCTCGTGGTGGCCCGGCGGCGCCGCTGGACGCTCGTGCAGACCGGACTGGCCCTGGCCAGCGCGGTGCCCCCGTTCGCCACGGTGCTGTTCGAGCGCTGGGCGAACCGCCGGGGCCTGCTCGACGCGCCGGCTGTCCCGCAGCGGCCGCTCACCCCCGCCGGCCGCTGACCGCGGCGACGTCCTCCGCGAGGAAGCCGGCCAGCACGTCGGTCAGCTCCCGCGGCGCCTCCTCGGCCATGTGGTGCCCGGACGGGATCGACGCGGTCCGCACGTCGTCGGCCCAGTCGCGCCAGATCGCGGCCGGGTCACCGTAGAGGTCGACCATGTCGTCGCGCTCCGACCAGGCGAACAGCACCGGGCAGCCGATCCGGCGCCCGGCGGCCCGGTCGGCGTCGTCCGCCGCCCGGTCCGGCCCGAGCCCGGCCCGGTAGTCCTCGCACATGGCGTGCACAGTCGCCGGGTCACCGATGGCCCACCGGTAGTCGGCGTACGCCTGCTCGCCCATCTCCTCCGGTGACCCGCCGTACCAGGCGTCCGGGTCGGCGTTGATGACCCGCTCGGCCGGCTTGGCGAGCTGACCCAGGAAGAACCAGTGCCACCAGCGGGCGGCGAACCGGGCGTCGCAGCGGGCCAGCGCCTCACCGATCGGCACCCCGTCCAGCACGCCGAGGCGGCTCACCCGGTCCGGATGGTCCAGGGCGGTCCGCATGGCCACGTACGCGCCGCGGTCGTGGCCGATCACCGCGGCCCGGCGGTGGCCGAGCGCGTCGAGCAGCCCGACCACGTCGGCGGCCATCGCCCGCTTCGAGTAGACGGTGTGCTCCGGGTCGCTCGGCGGCTTCGACGAGCCGCCGTAACCGCGCAGGTCCGGGCAGATCACCGTGTGCCGCGCGGCCAGCCGCGGCGCCACCCGGTGCCACGTCGCATGGGTACGCGGGTGCCCGTGCAGCAGCACCACCGGTGGCCCGGAGCCGCCGTGGCGTACGGCGCCGACGTCGATCTCGGTGAGCGTGAAACCGGGGAACATGGCCGCAGCGGTGCCCGCCGCCGGTGCCGGGGAAACCTAGGTCAGGGCCGAGCAGGCGGCCACGCCGAACAGCAGCACGGCGCCCAGCGTCGCCTGCAACAGCAGCGCCGGCCCCAGGTGCGACCAGAGCGTGGCGGTACGCGGGGTGAGCAGCTGCCCGGTGGTCAGGTTGACGATCCGCTCGATCCGCGGCGGCAGATCCTCGTCGCGCTGCGCCCGAAGCGTGAGCTGGACGTGGTCGCCGGGGTGCAGCGCGCTCTGCGGCAGGTGGCCGTGCAGTTCGACCTCGACCAGCCGGCCGGTGGCGTCGCGGACCCGGACCGGGGTGACCAGGAACTCCGGCCCCTTCTTCAGCTCCTTGAAGCTGCGCCGGGCCCCGCCGCCGCCACTGCTGAGCAACGCGCGCACCACCTTCAGCAGCAGCCCCACCACCCCGGCGGCGGTGAGCACCGCGACCAGCGCGGGCTGCCCGACCCGGACCTCCCGGGCGTAACCCTCCATCAACCGGACGAGACGCCCGGTGACGACGCGTTCCGTCGGGTGGACGACGCGTCGGGTGTGCAACTCCGTATCCATGTTCACCACCGAGAGTTTCGTTCCGTGCACAGATGGTATCGGCCCTTCGGGTTGAACGACGTGAATGAACGGTGGTCACGCCCGGGCGGCCGGCAGGTGAACTCCGCCGGGGCGCGGGTATGCGTGCGGCCGAGCCGGAAAGGGGTCGAGCATGCAGCTGTCCTTCCTGCGCCCGCTCTACGACCGTCCCGGGCCGTGGTGCTCGGTGTACATGGACGCCTCCCGCGACACCCAGGACGCGCGAGCGCAGGTCGACCTGCGCTGGCGGGCCCTCAAGGGCGACCTGCTGGGGCAGGGCGCCGACCCGGTCACCGTCGAGGCGGTGGAGGAGGTCGTCCGCCGGCACCAGCCGATGCCCGGCGACTACGGCATCGCCGTGTTCGCCAGCCGGGGGCGCGTGGTGCACACCGAGTACCTGTCCGCGCCGCCGCTGCGCGACCTGGCGAGCTGGTCGGCGCTGCCGCACACCATGCCGCTCGTGGCCCAGCGGGGCGAGCAGGTGGCCTGGGTGCGGGTACTGGCCGACCGGACCGGCGCGGACGCGATGGCGGTCAGCGCCGGCGGCGTGCCCCGGCGGGCCCAGGTGCAGGGCGGGCAGAGCCGCCAGCTGCGCCGGGTGCAGCCGGGCGGCTGGTCGCAGTCCCGCTACCAGCGCGCCGCGATGGAGGCGTGGCACCAGAACGCCGGTGACGCCGCCGCGGCCACCGCCGACCTGGCCGAGCGCGTCGGCGCGGACGTCGTCGTGGTGGCCGGGGACGTCCGGGCCACCGGCATGATCGCCGCCCAGCTCCCCGCCCGCTGGCAGGACGTGCTGGTGCGCACCGACGCGGGCGCCCGCGACGTGGGCGCCGACGACACGCTGATGGACGACATCACGGTGCAGACCGTCGCCGAGGTCGCCGACCGGCGGATCGCCGCCGCGCTGGACCGCTTCGGCGTCCAGGAGGACGTCGGCGCCGGGCTCGACGCCGTGGTCTCCGCGCTGCAACGCAACCAGGTCGACACCATGCTCATCGTGGACGACCCGTCGGCCGACGGCGAGCTGTGGGTGGGCCCCGAGCCGACCGAGATCGCCACCGACCCGGGGCAGCTGGCCGGCATGTCGGTGGCCGACCCCCAGCGGGTACGGGCCGACGCGGCGCTGCTGCGCGCGCTGATCGGCACCGACGCGGACCTGACGGTGCTCGCGCCGGAGGAGGCGCCGGAGCTGACCGACGGGGTCGGCGCGGTGCTGCGCTACGTCGACGCGAGCACGCCGGGGCGGGGTAATGGCTGAGCGCATCGTCGCCGACCTGGTGGTCGAACGCCTGCGGGCCTGGCGGGTGCCGCGGGTGTTCGGCTGTCCGGGCGCGGCGATCGCCCCGCTGGTGGGCGCGCTCGACGACGCGGGCGGGGATCCGGTCTTCGTCCCCGCCCGGCACGAGGAGACCGCCTCGTACATGGCCACCGGGCACGCGAAGTTCACCGGCGGCGTCGGGGTGTGCCTGGCGACCCAGGGCCCGAGCGCGGTGCACCTGCTCAACGGGCTCTACGACGCCAAGCTCGACAGCAAGCCGGTGGTCGCGATCATCGGCGAGGACGTCACCGGCCCGCTCGGCGGCGCGCACGAGGAGATCGGGTTGAGCCGGCTCTTCGGCGACGTGTGCAACCAGTTCGTCCGCTACGGCCGCAGCCCGGAGCAGGTGCCCGCGCTGATGGACCAGGCGTTCCGTACCGCCGCGGCGACCCGCAGCCCGACCTGCGTGGTGCTGCCGCGCGCGTTGCAGGTCACCGCCGTACCGGACCTGCTGCCGCAGACCGCCGGGGTGGTCACCGCGACGCCCGGCGAGCCGCTGGCCCGGGTGCTGCCGCACGACGCCGACCTGGACGCCGCCGCGTCGCTGCTCGGCAACGGGCGGCGGGTGGCGATGCTCGTCGGCCAGGGCGCGCACGGTGCGGCCGAGGAGATCGTCGCGCTCGCCGACCGGCTCGGCGCGGGCGTCGCCACGTCGCTGCTGGGCAAGCCGGTGCTCGACGAGCGGCTGCCGTTCCACACCGGCGTGCTCGGCGAGGTCGGCACCACCGCCGCCGCGCAGCTCATGGGCTCCTGCGACACGCTGCTGATGATCGGCACCAATGATCCGTGGACCGACTGGTTCCCGATGCCGGGCCAGGTACGCACCATCCAGATCGACATCGACGGCCGGCGCATCGGCACCCGCTACCCGGTGGACGTGCCGCTGGTCGGCGACGCCGCCGAGACGCTGCGGGCGTTGCTGACCCGGGTGCCGGAGAACCCCCACCGCGAGTGGCGCGGCATGGTGGAGAAGATGGTGGACCGGTGGCGTGAGGCCGCCGCCGAGCGCGCCGCCACGCCCGCCGATCCGGTCGACCCGCGGCTCGTGCTGCGTGAGCTGTCCACCCGGCTGCCCCGGCACGCCGGCGTCGCCGTCGACGTCGGCTCGGTCGTCTACTGGTACGCCCGGCACCTGGAGCTGCCGCCGGGGGTGCAGGCCCGGTTGTGCGGCACGCTCGGCTCGATGGGCTGTGCCCTGCCGTACGCGGTCGCGGCCAAGCTGGCCCGCCCGGACGAGCCGGTGCTCGCGCTGCTCGGCGACGGCGCGATGCAGCTCAACGGCCTGGCCGAGCTGATCACCGTGGCGCACCACTGGACGCGGTGGCGCGATCCGCGGCTGATCGTGCTGGTGCTGAACAACAGGGACCAGTCCGGCGTCGGCGGCGGCCGGTCACCGGGGGAGCGGGGGCCCGAGGTGCCGTACGCCGGGTGGGCCCGCCTGCTCGGGCTGCACGGCGTCCGGGTGGACCGGCCGGACCTGGTCGGACCCGCCTGGGACGAGGTGCTGGCGGCCGACCGGCCCGCCGTCCTGGAGGCGGTGGTGGACCCGGCTGTGCCGCTGGACGCGCCCGAACCGGCGCTGGCCGACCTGCGCGGCCTGGTGGCCGACGGGGACGCGGCCCGCCGGGTGCGGGAGCGGGTGATCCAGACCGAGGCCATCGCGGCCGACGAAGTCGTTTAGCGGCATCGGGGCGGGGCACTGCGACCGGGCGCAACCGTCCCGGGAGGTCACCATGTCCGTCGCCGCCGACAGCCGTTACGGCCCCGCTCCGCTGCCCGCGGCACGCGGGCCGGTCTCCGCCGCGCTGCTGGCCGCGCTGCGCGGCGCTCCGCGTGAGCTGCCGGGCGGGCTGGGCGCCGGTTTCGGCGCGGTGGCCGCGGCGCTGACCGACGAGGACCTCCAGCTCACCCTGTTCCTCTGCTACGAGTTGCACTACCGGGGCTGGTCCGGCGTGGACGAGGCGTGGGAGTGGGAGCCGTCGCTGCTGGCGCTGCGCGCCCGTGCCGAGCGGCCGTTCGAGGCGGCGCTGCGCGAGCTGGCCGGCCCGCCGCCGGCGGTGCTGCCGACCGGCGTGCCGGGTGCGCTCGCCGACCTGGTGGCCGCCGACGACGGACCGCCGCTGGCCGCCACGCTGCAACGCCGGGCCGACCTGAACCAGTTCCGCGAGTTCGTGACGCACCGCTCGATCTACCACCTGCGGGAGGCCGACCCGCACAGCTGGGCGCTGCCCCGGCTCGGCGGGCCGGCGAAGGCCGCGCTCGTGGAGATCCAGACCGATGAGTACGGCAACGGCCGGCTGGACCTGATGCACGCCGAGCTGTTCCGCACCACGATGGACCGGCTCGGCCTGGACACCGGCTACGCCGCCCACCTGGAGCGGGTGCCCGCGGTGACGCTGGCGACGAACAACCTGATGTCGCTGTTCGGCCTGCACCGCCGGCTGCGCGGGGCGCTACTCGGGCACCTGGCCGCGTACGAGATGACCTCGTCGCTGCCGAACCGCCGCTACGGCAACGGACTGCGCCGGCTCGGCTTCGATCCGGTCGCCACGCGCTTCTACGACGAGCACGTCGAGGCCGACGCCGTGCACGAGCAGATCGCCGCGTACGACATGTGCGGCGGGCTGGTCCGGGCCGAGCCGGCGCTCGCGTCCGACGTGCTGTTCGGCGCCGCCGCCGCGCTGGCGCTGGACGCCCTTCTCGCCGCGCACCTGCTCACCGCCTGGTCGGCGGGCGAGTCGTCCCTGCGCCCACGAGCCGAGAACCTGGCCGCAGCCTGACCCGGCCCTCATGATGCCCGGGTTCGTGACGTTTGCCGGGCACCAAAGTGCAAGATCGCGGGGGAAGGGGCGGGGGTCCGGGGTCAGGCCGGGCGGTCGCTGCCGGCCCGGAAGCCGGCCACCTTGTGCGTGCCGTCGCAGAACGGCTTGATCGCGCTCTTGCCGCACCGGCACAGCGCCACCGTGCCCCGGCGCGTCTCGATCGGCGTGCCCTCGGGCGTGACCAGCGCGAAGTCGCCGCGCACCAGCAGTGGTCCGTCCCGGTACGGGGTGATGGTCGCCGCCGGGGTGCTCTCGTCGTCGGGCATGCGCCGTGCAGTGCCCGTCCCGCTCCGGCCCAAACCCGCCCGCGACGGCGGGCACGCGGCGCGACGGCGTACCTGGGTGTCGCGGGCGGTGCCGGTACTGGGCGGGCCTTGGTCCTGCCCCGTGGGGAGATGCCCCGTTTAGACCCCAGAGGGACGGGAAGCCGGGCCGCGTGGTGAGCGAACGAGTCGAACGGGCCGGCGGCGCGGGCCTGCCCGCGGAGCGGGT